>JBCCQU010000215.1:0-4870 GCA_039208875.1 Planctomycetota bacterium | reverse complement strand
GGCCATTCGAGCTCGGCGTACTCCTTGCCCTGCGTGATGCCGAACGGCAGCGTGAGCGCAGCCGACACGATGATCAGCTGCCAGCCCCAGAAGTGCAGCCGACCGAGCAGGTCGCTGAACATCCGTGCCTTGCACAGCCGCTGCGTGCTGTAGTAGATGGCTGCGAACACCGCGTTGCCCGCGAACGCGAAGATCGCCGCGTTGGTGTGCAGCGGACGCAGACGACCGAACGCCAGCCACTCGTGCTCATAGAGCAGGCGGATCGCGCTGAGGATCTCCGGCGAGCCCCAGCCGCGGACTTCGAGCCAGTCAACACCGGCCGGCAGCACGAGTTGCAGGGCAATCACCAGCCCGGCAAGCGTGGCGACCAAGCCCCAAATCAGCGTCGCCAGCGTAAACAGCCGAACGATCTGATCGTCGTACTCGAAGGTCTCGAGTTGAGCGGTTTGGGCCGCTGGTTCACCGTTCGATACTTTCCCAGCATCGACCCCCGGTGACGAGTTCCCCGGCGCAGCATCCATCCGTGTACTCCAAAGCAGAGAAAAGGATCGCGTTGTCATAATGTATATCGACTCTTTTGTCCTTTAGTCAACGGCTCGCGATAGGTGATACTGGTTCTCAATTCGGATAAATGGATCGATAACGCGGCAGCGATCCAAATCTGGAGAAATGTTTGAGATCAAACAAATAATCGGATCGGCTTGTCGCTATTGTGTTCGCAATGGCGAATCTCTCGCAAGGAACCGGTTACGCCGTGCAGGCGTTGGCCTTCGTGGCCGCTGCCGCCGGAAAGCCCATGCTGGTTCGCACCATCGCCGAACGCTGCGACCTGCCCGCCGCCTTTCTCGCCAAGGTCGTCAACCGCCTCGGCAAGGCCGGGCTGGTCCACACGCAACGTGGCATCAACGGCGGTGTCACGCTGACTCAGAATCCGGACGAGATCACGCTCTTTGAGGTCTGCCAAGCTCTCGAAGATCCGATCGTGGAGCGGCGGTGCATCCTCGGCGTGTCCGAATGCAGCGACGAACGAGCGTGCCCGGCCCACGAATTCCACTGCAGCCACCGCGCCATCGCGCTCGAGTTTCTGCGCAACACAACCGTTGCCGACGTCGCAGCATTCGAAACGTCACGGAGTTGGGGCGGTCAATCCCAGTCCAAGCTCACGCTCAACGGCAGCGAGTTGGCATCGGTCGATGTTGTTGAGCGTGCAACGGGCTGAGACGAAGCAGCGTCTCCCCACGCGCCGATTCGGCCAGTCGGCGATTACGGCTCGGCCAAGCCTTCCCGGAACGCATAGCGAGCCAGGTTCACGCGGTCGTGGATGTCGAGCTTGTTCATGATGCTCGTCGCGTGATTATCGATGGTTTTGACGCTCAGCCCGAGACGCTCTGCGATCGATCGCTTGCTCATGCCGTGAGCGATCAGACGCAGCACCTGATGCTCGCGCGTCGAGATCGTCGAACCACGGGTGCGGAGGCTGTTACCGGTGCGACGGCGATCGCCCGCGACCAGCCGCGAGGCGACGTCCGGCGAGAAGTATCGCTGACGCTTGGCGATTGAGTCGATCGCGGCCGTCACTTCGTTCGGCTCGGATGTGGTCGTCACCATGCCGCCCGCCCGCAGCCTCAGCGCCTCGTCGATGTAGCCGTCACGCGCCACGCTGGTCAGGAAGAGCAGGCTGATTGGATCCACCACCCGGGCGATGTCCTCAGCCATCTGGAAGACACGGAAGCCCGGCACGTCGGTGTCCATAACCACAACCTGCGGCTTGACGGACTCCGCTGTCCGCAAAACCTCCGTCACATCGTCGCTCGGCACCTCCACAACACTCCAGTCGGGGCGCAAAACAGCCGTTACGGCAGAGCGGATGAATCGGTCGGCAAGGCATGTGAGGACAGAGACGGACACGTCCTGACCCTTTCGCTGGGGGCTTTCGCACGCAAGCCCGTTAACGCAGTCTATCTGCTCTGGGCATGCAACACCCCGAGAATACAGCGGAATCCCCACTGAAGAGCACCGGTTATCGGCAGATCAAAGGCCGTATCGACCCATGCGAGCCGACTACGCTGTGGAACAACCAAGCAAACAAATGCGAGCCACCAATACACATAGGGCGTTTACCCTGATCGAACTCTTGGTTTCGATCGCGGTTATCGGCGTGCTCCTCAGCATCCTGCTTCCCGCTCTGAGTGCTGCCCGCAACTCGGCCCAGACCGCTGTTTGCGCGGCAAACCTGCGTCAGATCGCACTCATCAGTTGGACCTACGCCGACGAGAACAATGGCTTCGGTCCGGCGCTCGGCCAGCCGTGGGGCAGCCCGCCCAATTGGGCCTTGGTCGTCCAGCAGGCTGCGCTTGGCGGCGGCGAGACCTCGGCCGACCTCTATCGCGAACGCTCCGTCTTAGTGTGTCCATCCGCGGACGCTGCCCTGCCAGCCGACATGACGCGCACCTATGCGGTGAATGTGACCGGGCACGCCGGTCAGCCCGGAGACTCGGGCAACTTTGATGATGCAGCCCGCCGCGGGCACGTCCGCTTTCCTGGCATTCTGTTCCCGAGTCGGACGGCTATGGCCCTCGATGCTCGGCCGACGGCGATCGTCGGCAATGCGCCACCCCCGACCCGGGCCGCCAGCGTCATCGACTTCCGCGACCAAGCTCATCGCGAGCAACGCATCGGACGTTTCCACAGCGACCGATTCAACTTCGCAGCATTCGACGGCTCGGCGCGAATCATGGATGATGTGCCCGACGCCTGGCTCGATCCGTTGCCGTGACGGATGATGTCGGCCTCGGTGCAGGAGGCACACGCAGTGACAGCATCGCCGCTCGTTGGAATCATCATGGGTTCGCGGTCGGATTGGCCGACCATGAAGCACGCAGCCGATACGCTCGATGCGCTCGGCGTGGCGTACGAAGCCCGCGTCGTGAGCGCGCATCGAACGCCGGACTTGCTGTTCGACTATGCCGGCGAGGCGGAGGGTCGCGGCTTGCGGGTCATCATCGCGGGCGCCGGCGGGGCTGCGCATCTGCCGGGCATGTGCGCATCAAAGACGGCGATCCCGGTGCTCGGCGTGCCCGTCGAATCGAAAGCACTGCAAGGCATGGACTCGCTGTTGTCGATTGCACAGATGCCGGCGGGCATATCGGTCGGCACGCTCGCGATCGGCCGCAGCGGCGCGATCAACGCCGCGTTGCTCGCTGCAGCGATCCTCGCGGGCACGGATCATGAGTTGCGCGATCGGTTGCACGCGTGGCGAAGCGCGCAGACCGAGCGTGTCCTCGCGAGCACCGATCCTCGCGTCGAGCCATCCGACGAGACCACAGCGTGAGCGCTCGATTCAAGCTTGCGATTCTCGGCGGCGGCCAGCTTGCACGCATGCTCGCGCTGGCGGCTGCGCCGCTCGGCGTGCGCACCAAGTGCTATGACCCCTCGCCCAATGCCTGCGCTGGCGATGTGTGCAGCTTGACGGTCGGCACGTGGGACGATGCCGATGCCATCCGCAGTTTTGCGGATGACGCGGATGCGGTGACCTACGAGTTTGAAAGCGTGCGGCTGTCGGCGGCCGAGGCTGCCGCGTCGGTCGCGCCGCTGCGGCCGGGCATAGAGCCGTTGCGTGTCTCGCAGGAACGCCTGCTCGAAAAGCAATTCTTCACAGCGTGCGAAATTCCGACGCCTGCCTATGCGCCGATCGATAGCCGCGATGACGCGGCTCGTGCGCTCGAAGCGGTGGGGGCTCAAGCTGTCATCAAGACACGGCGTGACGGCTACGACGGCAAGGGGCAGCGGGTCGTCGCGAGCAAGGACGATGCCGTCGCGGCGTGGGACGAGCTCGGCCGAGTGCCGATGATCGCCGAGGCATTTGTCGAGTTCCGCCGCGAGTTGTCGGTCGTTGCTGTGCGCAGTGAAGCGGGCGATGTGCGCACGTGGCCGCTGTGTGAGAACACGCATGAGGCGGGCATGCTTCGCCGCACTGTTGCACCGGCAACGGCGACCGGCGAGCAACATCGGCTGGCATTGTCGTTCGCCCAACGCTTGCTGTCCAAGCTCGAGTACGGCGGCGTGCTGACGCTGGAACTGTTCGAGACAGCATCGGGTGACCTGCTCGCCAACGAGTTCGCGCCGCGTGTGCATAACTCGGGCCATTGGACGATCGAGGCGGCGAAGACGAGCCAGTTCGCGAACCACGTGCGCGCGGTTCTCGGCATGCCGCTTGGCTCGTGCGACATGATGATGCCGGGGGCGCGCGCCGAGATGGTCAACGTGATCGGGGATGCGGTGCCGGCAGCGGATCTGCTCGCCGATGGCTGGTCTGTGCATGACTACACGAAGGAACCGCGTCCGGGCCGCAAGGTCGGCCACGCGACGCGGTTGGTGATCGGCGGCTAGACACTCCGGCTCAGATGCTGTCGAAGAACGCGACGTAGTCGTAGAAGTTCAGGCTGCCATCGCTCGCTTCGAGATTGAAGCAGACATCGCCCGCGTCAAATCCGGTTGCGAACGCCGCGACGTCGTCTTGGCCGGTGGAGCCGTTGTTGCTTGCATCGGGGAACGGTGGGCATGTAGCTGGAGCGTAGTCGAAGGTGAAGACGGCGCCGGTGATGTTGTTTGAGAAGAGCTGACCGCCCGCGCCGACCTCGCCGGCTGCGACGAGTTGGAAGCCGGTGGTGTCGCCGATGACGCCAAACGCTCCGCCAACGCCGTCGGTAAAGCCAGGCGTGAGTGTGAAGAACGGCGCGCCGTTGGTGCCGAGCAGCGACCACGTTGGCCCGTTGATGATGGAGACGAGTTGCGAGAAATCGATCCGATCTTCGGCGAGTCCGGCGATCGGGTTGCCGATACGTCCGCCGACGTCGAAGTTGGCCTGATT
>JBCCQU010000214.1:0-4870 GCA_039208875.1 Planctomycetota bacterium | reverse complement strand
GTTGATCAGCACGTACGTCGGTTCGATCTTCGCTCGGCCATCCGAGGTCCAATAGCAAGCCTCAGCCGGGTACAGCGTCATCGCGCCCGTCTTCGGATTGCGGAACGGCACAACCTGCCCGTCCGGCATGCGGAAGTCTTCGAAGACTTCTCCCGTCTCCGAATCGATCATCACTCGTCGCTTCGTGGCCTCGACCAGCGGATCGGACCCGGCGTTGAGCAGCGACGTGACAGCAAAGCCGACCGCACCGACGATAACGAGCGATACGACGATGACCTTGACCACCCTTAGGCCCTTGCCGTCACCCTTTGCTTTGCTTTGCCCCTTACCCGCGGGGTTGTTATCAAGCCCGTCAGCCAGCGAACCCGCCCGCTGCTTCAAATCATGGGACATTGTAATCGCCGTCGAGCTTGTCGGGGTACGCCTCCCGCGCATCCTGCCAGAACTCACCGGGCCCACCGAGAATCGAGCCCGTCGGGAACCACAAGTCCGGATTGATGAACTCGATGTCGTTGAGCAGCGCAACATGACCGTCGAAATGTAACACGTTGCCTCGCGGATCCGCAGCCCGTCCGTTGCGGTCAGCCTTCGCCCCATGCCTCAAGGCGAGGCCACGCCAGTCGATAGTCGCGCCGGCGGCGCCTTCGAAGAAACTCCGGCCGTAGCCGCGTGATCCATCGAGCCACGGCCCGACGTCACTGAATGATCCGCCGAAGTCCGCTTCGAGGAAGAGATCCGCGGTCGGCCCTTGAGTCGTGCGGTCGTTGATCCAGCGATGCCCCTCAAAGACGCGAGCCTTGGTCGACAGATTTACGCCGACGTTCGCGATTCGCGGCACATAGCCCCGCCGGTCATTGCTGCGTGGGCCGGTTCCGTGTCCGGTACCAGCTGCTGCTGTCGTCGACGTGAACTGCGTCGACATGTTGTAAGCGATCATCGGGCCGGGCGGAAGCAGACCGGCAAATCCAGCCGGAAATGCCGTCGCCACCGCATCGTTGGTCGGGCATTGCAGGAAGCGAGTCGCGTCAGATGAGCGATACCACTCGAAACGAGCAACTCGCTGCTCCCTTGCGTCGTCACCCGGGATGACTTCGATGTTTGAGCCGGGACCGTCAATACCCGCCTCCGCGAGCAGCGGCCCGAACCAGTCGTAGTTCTGCATCGTGATGCCATTGAATTCACTCTGCCCCGAGTTACCCAGGCCGATCGCGTCGGCACCGCTGTACAACGCCGAGCCCGGTAGGGCATCGTCGTACGTGAACTCGTACGTCGCTTGCATCGAGCCGATCTGCCGCAGATTCGCAGCACACAGCAGTCGCTGCGCCGCTGCACGCGCGCCCGCTAGCGACGGCAGCAAGATCGCGAGCAGCAACGCGATGATCGCGATCACCACGAGCAGTTCGATGAGCGTGAATCCCGCTCCGCGGGACCGACTCCGGCTTGACGGATAGCCATAGGTGAGCATGCACGTCTCCTTGCAGCTGCCCTAAGCGTATCCGCACCACACCAACTCTGCCGGCCCTGATTGCCCTAGAAATCACAACCAACGGGGTTGAAGAATTGGTTAACAAACGATGAAAAATCATCGATGTCCAATTGCCCGTCGCCATTGACATCCGCGACCGGATCCGCTGCAAAGAAGTTGGCCACGAACGACGAGAAATCGTCGATGTCGAGCATTCCGTCGCGGTTCTGATCCGGCGGGCAGACCCCGCCGAGGTCGGCATCGGCCGTCAGATACAGCACCATGTCGTACGCCTCGTCGACATCGAGACCGGGATCAAACGACAGCGACTCCGGCGAGTTGAATATGCCGTCGCCGCTCGTGTCGTAAACGACAGCTGCGGTCAGCACCGCGCCGCCAAGATGCTCGCCGGCCGAGGTCGGCAGATCGCCATAGCTCGCACCCAGAAATCCACCCGCCTGCAGACTCTGGCTGTGGAAACCCGCAGCGACGTCCACCCGCTCGAGCCGCCAGGCCGTTGCCGAGTTCGCACCCGTGTAAACGTCGCCCGTGCGGAGCACAAGCTCAAGCTCCCACCCCAGCCCGCTCGCGTTCAGCACACCCCGAAGCAAACCGATCTCAAACGTCGAGCCGCTAGGGCCGAACAACTCGACTGCGCCGGTAAACCAAACGTTGCCCGCCGAGTCAATCGCCGGCGACGACAACGACGGCCCGGTCATGTTCGCGTCAACGTTGCGTATCGATGTCAGCCGACCAACCGCCGTCCCACCCGGCCCATCAAGGATCGGCTTACCGGTATCCGGCATCAGACCGAAACCGCCAGCACCAGCGGACGACGTATACGCCGCTAGATTGAACAGCGAGTTGCAACCACCGACGCGCGACGATACCACCACCGCTGAACCACCACCCGCAACGCCCGACGGATCGAGATCAGCGCGGCTCGCGATACGGAAATCATCGCCGCTACCGTTGATAGCTACTTGCCCGGCAGCACCTCTGAACGCCGAACCACCGTCGTAGCCATCGAACCGCGGCCCGCTCGACCCGCCCCACCGCGGCGAACTCTCGCCTGTTGCGAAATCAATGAGCGAAACCAAAGCAGGCGGACTCAGCGTTGTCACGCTGGTCGGCTCACCGTTGCTATCGAGCCCCGTCACCGTGATGCTGTCCGCAAATGTTCCCGTCGTGCTCAGCACGCCAACAACGCCGGACGTCGTGCCGAAGCACGCGTCCTGCAACGCTGCAAAGCTCGCCGCACCACGATGCCGACTGCCCGCAGCAAGATGATCGCGATCACTTGTCACAGCACCAAAGGCGTCGCCGCGAGCGAGCTCTGATGCGAGGTTCGCAGCAAAAACCGGCGTCGCTCCACCGAAAGCAACCGACGACGCAACCACCGGCACAGCATGTGCAATCGAACTGTTACGGATCATCCACTCGCTGCTGAAGTCGTCAGACGCGCCTTCGCGATCAAACACGTTCAGCACGCCGCAGTTTCTCGCAGCCAAATCAATCGTCAGCACGCTGTCGCCCGTTGTCGCATTCGGACCCGTGACCGAACCGCCCGGGCCATCATCTGCGCGCACAGCGACAACGCCCGAAGCCTCGACAGCGCCCAGCCCGAACTGTGCGGTGTTCTGGTTGCTGCTCAAGCCATTGCCGATCGCCTGCGTCCGCGTGATATACATCCGGAACGGATCGCTCGCGTCGTAGTTCACGATCGCTCCAACGACAGCGTCGTACGAAGCGCCGCCACCCGCTTGCTCAAACTCCGTGAACGCAACCGCGAACTGATTCAGCCCGCCAGCCGGCGGCGTCATACTCGCAGCAGCGTCATTCCTTGTGGGATTCACGCCCTGACCCGGCATCGTCCAAGCCGCGTAGCTCGCCGACGCAGGCATCGCCCCGGTCAGCGTTCGTTGGCTGAGTGTCGCTGTACCTATCGCAGCGTTCGCCCCGCTGCCACCCACGGTGCCCGCCTTTAGAAGCGGCGCAATCCGGAACCCGGTCCCCCAAGATGAACTGAACGGAACCGCATCGACGACAAACGCTGAACACGCCGTGCCGGTGGCGTAAGCGTCGAGCGCGTCACTGCCAAATCCTGCTGCCGCTACGCTGTCCTGGCCCGTCGCAGAACTCGCAACCAGGCCCACCGCAGCAAGACCCGCACGCGACACAAGTGCAACACTGCAATTCATCTTCACGGATCAATCCCTCGATGTTCGGCCGCCCCGGTTCATCCGGGCCGGCACACGCCGAGCAGCCTCCATACTCAACGCACCCCAGAGTAGCTCACGAGCCGGCCGACGCACCCCATGATTCTGCTGGGAATGAACTCAGCACGACCTTTGACATCCTCGCGACCTTTGCACGGCCCGAGAAACAAAACGCCGCTACCGTTACGGCTCACCCGGTGCGGTGGCCGAGCGGTTGAAGGCGCCGGTCTTGAAAACCGGTGAACCCGTCAGGGTTCCGTGGGTTCGAATCCCACCCGCACCGCTTTCTCCCCCCAGCGAGCAAGGCATGACCACGGACGGCATCCCTCCCCGCATCACCGTTCTCGGGGCGACCGGGGCTGTCGGCCTCGAGTTCCTCCGCATCTTCGAGCAGCGAAACGTCGATCCCGCACGCATTCGCCTGCTCGCAAGCAGCCGCTCCGCAGGCAAATCCCTCCGGCTCGCCGACACCGACATCACCGTCAAAGACAGCGCGTCCGCCACCTACCAGCCCGGCGAGATCGTCCTGCTCAGCGCCGGCTCCGGCACCGCCAAAGCAATTGCGCCCGCCATCACCAAAGCCGATGCCTTCGCGATCGACAATTCCTCAGCCTTCCGCATGGACCCCGGTGTGCCGTTGATCGTCCCCGAGGTCAACAGCCACGAACTCGCGAGCAGGCCCAAGCTCATCGCCAACCCCAACTGCTCGACCATCATCATGCTCGTCGCGCTCGGCCCGCTTCACAAAGCCTTCGGCATCGAGCGCATCGACGTCGCCACCTATCAAGCCATCTCCGGCGCAGGGGCTGCAGCCCTCGCGGAATTCGACGCCGCCACAGCCGCCGCCGTCGCAGGCGAGCCCACGCCCGATCCCGTCATCTTCCGCGAGCCCACAGCGTTCAACGTCTTCAGCCACGACTCCGACACCGACCCCACCACCGGCGTCAACGTCGAAGAGCAGAAGATGATCGACGAAACCCACAAGATCCTCGATGACGACACCATCGCCGTCAGCCCGATCTGCATGCGCGTGCCGGTGCGTCGCACACATACCGAGGCCATCACGGTCTTGCTGCGCACGCCGACGACGGAAGCAGCCATCCGCGAGTTGCTCGCCGGCTCGCCAAGCCTCGCGGTCCTCGACGACCGCGACAGCAACAACTTCCCAACAGCACTCAAGGCTGCG
>JBCCQU010000213.1:0-4937 GCA_039208875.1 Planctomycetota bacterium | reverse complement strand
GCACCGATTCCTGCCCGCGCTCTGCGTGTGGAAGGGTGCCCGCATCGCCGAGATGGCGGTGAATCACCGCGCACGGATCCACGGCTCGAGCAACTACGGGCTCGTGCGCACGATCAAGGTGCTGCTCGACCTTGTCACCGTGAAGTTCCTCAACGACTACCTCGGCAAGCCGTTGTATTTCTTCGCAAAGGTCGCGTTCGGTACGACCGTCGCCGCGGTCGCGATGCTGCTCACTGCGGGGCTGCAACGCTTTGGCATCCTGTGGGTCGGCAGCAACCCGCCGCCGACGCTGACGGGCAACCCGCTGATGCACCTGGGCCTGATCCTGATGGGCATCACGGTCCAGATCGTGCTTTTCGGCGTGATCAGCGAGCTGCTTGTGCGGATCTACCACGAGAGCCAGGGCAAGCGCCCGTTCCGCGTGCGCGAGATCATCCGCATGGGGGACCGTTCGCATGCCACCGACGACGCCTGAGCCGTCGGCTGCCTCCACGCTCGGCCCGATTCGTTTGTGCAGCGAAGAGGAACTCGACGCGACCTTCGATATCGCCATCATCGGTGGCGGCATCTACGGCGTCAGCGCGCTGCTCGAAGCCTCGCGACGGGGCGCGAAAGCCGTGCTGCTGGAAGCCGGCGACTTCGGCGGCGGCGTGAGCTGGTCGAGCCACCGGATCATCCACGGCGGGCTGCGCTATCTGCAATCGCTCGACATCGCACGCTTTCGTGAATCGGTGCGAGAGCGCCGGTGGTTTATGGAAACCTTCCCCGATGCGATCCGGCCGCTGAGCTGTCTCGTGCCGCTGCCGGGCAAGGGGACGCGCCGAGCGAGCCTGTTTGCGTGCGCATCGGTGATGAACAACGCGCTCAACGCGACGTTCGGCGGCTCAAGCCCTCGGATCAGTTCCGCGCGCGTCATGTCGAAGGCTCAGATTGCGAGTTCTGCACCGGGGGTCTTTCCCGAGAGCATCCGAGCCGTCGGGGCCTGGCAGGACGGGCTGATGGTCTCGAGCGAGCGGGTCCTGATCTGCATGCTTCGGCTCGCATGCGATCTCGGCGGTCGGGCGATGCGCGACACACGCGTGACCGGCATTGAGATCGTTCCAGAGCCAGAGAAGCAGATCACGCTGGCGTGCGACCATGCTGATCGTGGGAGCATCGGCGTCCGAGCGAAGCGGGTCATCAACTGTGCTGGGCCGTCGAGCGGCAGCGTGGCACAGCTGCTTGGGGGCTCGCATCCGCGGCTCTTCGAACCGCTGCGAGCGTTCAACGTGCTGCTCGATGTCGAGCCGCAGATCACAGACGCGGTCGCGCTCGATGCGCCGTCATTGGATGGGCGGATGCTGTTTGTGGTGCCGGGCCCCGCAGGCCTCGCGATCGGCACGTGGGAAGAGCCGGCTGAGGGCGGGAGCACGCCCCCGGTGTCGAGCGTCGAGCGGCTGATCGACGCGGCGGGCGATGTGCTCGGCCGATCCGATCTGGCCCTCGATCATGTCTCGGCCGTTTGGAGCGGCTTGCTGCCTCGGGCGGCGGACGGGCGGCTCTCGCCGAGTGATCGGCCGGTGTTCGTCGACCACGGCAAGGCCGGCGGCGTCGAGGGCGCGTTCTCCGTGTCGGGTGTCAAGTACACGACGGCGAGGCTCGTCGCTCAGCGAGCTGTCCTCGCGGCTATGCCGAGTGCTGGCGTCGCCCGATCGGTCGGCCCGATCGGCGATCCAATACTGCAGGCAGATTGGTTGACCACCCCCCCGGATCCGGCAGACACTGAGGTAGTGGTTCGCCGAATCGTGCGAGACGAGGCCGCTGTGAGCGTCGATGATATCTGTCTACGGCGAACGGCGTGGTACACGTCGCCCGAGTGTCTTCGGCAATCTGCTGCGGCGATCGGGGCGGCCTTGAAACTCGATCAGGAAGCGTCGGCTCGTGCGGTCGATGAGTCGCTGGCGGCGGCCCGCGCGATGAGGGACGGATAGACGGGCGATGGGCGCAATCAAAGACGGCATCACGGACCAGAGTGGCTCGGCGCTGCGGAAGTACCAGGACGCGATTGTCGGTTCGCGGTCCCTGGTTCGCCTCGCCCGGTTCGAGCTGACACAGATGCTGGTCTCGCCCGTGCCAGGCGCGTTCGGGCTCGCATTGCGCAAGGCTTTGCTGCCGGGTTTGCTCGGGTCCTGCGGCGGCGGGAGCGTCTTCGGGCGCAGCATCGTGATGCGCCAGCCGCACAAGTTGCACGTGGGCCGGGCTGTGGTCATCGACGACCAGTGCTGCCTCGACGCGATCACGGAGGAGCGCGAGGGGATCCGGATCGGTGACACCACCATGGTCGGCATGGGGACCAAGCTCGCGGCCAAGCTGGGCACGATCACGATCGGTTCGAACTGCGGCCTCGGCGCAAACGTGACGGTTCATTCCTCGGTCAGTGGATCTGTCACGATCGGATCGAACGTGCTGATCGCGGGCCACGTCTATCTGGGTGGGGGCCAGTACCACACGTCGCGAACGGATATCTCGATCGCCGATCAGGGACACATCGAGGGGCTTTCGCTCGAGATCGGGGACAACTGCTGGATCGGTGCGAACGCAACCGTGGTGAACGGCGTGAAGGTCGGCCGTGATTGCATCGTGGCCGCCGGCGCGGTTGTCACGAAAGACGTTCCGCCGTTCTCGATCGTGGGCGGTGTGCCGGCGAAGGTGATCCGCGTTCGCGGCGAGCACCGCGAGGTGGACGCGTCGTGAGCGCAGAAGGTACAAAGTCGTCGAAGCATCGGGTGCTCTTCGCTGTCAAGCTCATCGCGTCGCTCGCGATCCTGGGCTTTGTGCTCTACAAGGCTGATCTAAGCCTCGTCCTCGACCGCATGCGTCAGGCCGACCCGCTGTTTCTTGCACTCGTGCTCCTGACACCGTTCGCCGGGTACGCAATCACGTCGATCCGCTGGCAAGGTCTGCTTCGGGCTGCCGGAGCGGTGGTTCCATTCGGCCGGCTATACCGAGCCTGCCTGACGGCAGTCTTCTTCAATCAGTTGCTCCCGAGCACGGTCGGCGGCGACGTTGCGCGGGTCTACGCGGCGTGGAAGTCGGGAGCGCCGCGGTCGGTCGCCTTGTCTTCGCTCCTGGTTGATCGCGTGATCGGGGTGCTTGCGCAGGTGCTCGTGGCGGCGGCGATTATTCCGTTTCTCGTTTCGTCCACGCTTCCGACTGCGGTGTACTTCACCGTCGGCGGGATCGCCCTCGCGGTCGGTACGCTTGTGCTCGCGGTATTTCAGCCGTCGAGCAAGCCGGCGGCATTGATCTTGGGCATCGTCGACCGGGTGCCAGGCCCGTTCGCGAAGATCGCGCGCAAGCTCGAAGCGGGGTTTGCCCCGTACCGCGGGCGCTGGGGTGTCCTCGCGCGGGCGATCATGATCTCCCTCGTCATGATCGTGAACGTCGTTCTGATGCACTGGCTGATCGGCCGGGCGCTGGGCCTCGACCTCTCGATCCTCGTGTACCTGTTCGTGATCCCCGTGGCGACCATCGTCATGCTGGTCCCGATTTCGATCAACGGCATCGGTCTTCGCGAGGCGATCTTCGCGCTGCTGCTCGGCGCGTATGGCGTCGACAAGGCGGATGCCGTCGCGCTGTCCCTGCTCGCCTTCGCTACCTTCCTGACCCATGGCATTCTGGGAGGAATTCTCTTCGCCGTCGCGCGGTCACCGATCCCGGCCGATGTGCCCGACAATGATCTACCCGGCAATGTTGTGGAGGCCAAGACATGAATCAGGACATGCGGGGGCACACGTTCTGGTTCTGGTTGCTCGGCATCACCGGGGCCGCCCTCGCGATGCGGCTGATCTTTATCGATCGGCCGAGCTTCTGGATCGACGAACTCTATACCGTCATGCATACGACGCGGCTGGGTGACGGCAACCTCACCAAGCAGTTCGGTTACATCCCGACACTCATTTCTCTCTCGCTCGCCGGGGCCTTGCCCGAGCGGTCGCTCTCCGAGAACCCCGAGCTCTGGTCATCGCTAGGCGTCACGCACACACTCGTTCGCCTCCCGAGCGCTGTCATCGGAACGCTAACTGTTCTCCTGCTTGGATGGCTGAGCCGCGGCGTGATCGGAGCCCGCGCGGCGCTGTGGTTCGCGGCCTTCCTGTGCGTTGCGGTGTGGCACCTCCACATGTCGCAGACCGGCAGGTTCTACGTTCAGCAGCTGCTTTTTTACAATCTCGGATTCCTGCTGTATTTCCGCGCGACAACAATCGGATCGCTTCCGAAGCTCGCACTCAGCATGCTGATGCTCTTCCTGGGCTTCATGTCGCAGCCGCCGGCACTGATCCTCGGCGGCGTCATCTTCTTCGACTGGCTGCTGCAGGCACGCACGCGAAACCCGAAGCGGCTGACGATACCTGCCGTCTTCGTAGGAGCCGTCGCAGCGGCCGCCTGCTTCGGCGTCCTTGCCTACGACGTCGTCCAGCGCACCGACGAATGGCAAAAATTCGGCGACGCGACATCGCAACGCTGGGACATCATTGTTGCGGGCGCGGTGTGGCTTATCGGGCCCGCCGCAGCGTTTGTCGCAGCGCTGGGCTGGCTCCGGATTCTGCAGCGGGATCGCCGGCTCGCAGTCTATCTCGGTTTCGGTGCTGGTCTGCCGATTCTCGCGATGGCGGTGCTTGCAGTGACGGGGCAGTTCGTCCATGTCCGATACACTTTCATCGCGCTTCCCGCTTGGCTCATGCTCGCGGCCGCGGGTGTCGTACGAGACGACGAAAGCACGCCGCTCGATCTGATCGGCCGATTCCGTACGCTTGCACCGGCCTTGCTTGTTGTGATCGCAAGTCTGCTTCAGTGCCTGACGTACTACACGGGGGCGAACGGCTTCCGGCCGGCGTGGCGGGACGCTTTCGCTTACGTCGATGAGCGTCTGGCACCGGGCGATATCGTTGTCGGCGATG
>JBCCQU010000212.1:0-4939 GCA_039208875.1 Planctomycetota bacterium | reverse complement strand
GGATCGTCCGCTCCGGCGCGGCGAGAGTCAATCGGCCCTGCTCAGGCCCGTCGCAAACACGTCGCAGGCACGCGGCACACGCACGACGGGCGGTTTCGAGCGGTCGCCCGAGTCAGCCTTGGTCACAGCTCGGATCAAATAACTCGGCGACAAAGCCAGAGAAGTCGTCAACGTCGAAGAAGCCGTCGAGATTGATGTCGGCGGTGGGATTGAAGCTAAAGAAGTTGACGAGGAACGCGCTGAAGTCATCGATGTCGAGATCGCCGTCGCGGTCCTGGTCGGCAAGGCACGGGAGTTCGAGCGGTACTCGAAACACG
This sequence comes from Planctomycetota bacterium, assembly GCA_039208875.1. Taxonomy (GTDB): domain Bacteria; phylum Planctomycetota; class Phycisphaerae; order Phycisphaerales; family UBA1924; genus JBCCQU01. Next base: position 4,622 of record JBCCQU010000212.1, on the reverse strand, counting down.
ATAGTGTCGCCAGCACTTCTCGTCGTGATGATGAGTTCGCCTTCGCCGAAAGCGATGTCGTCGGCGTCGGCCGCTGCGACCTGACGAATGTCCGGTGCGGTGTCGCCGATGTCGATGAAGTCTGTGTCGGTCAGCGCTAGTTCAACGCGGCCCTGTGCGTCGAACACGAACAACGCGTCCGGAATACGAATGAACAAGTCGGCAACCACAACCGAGGCAAAGAAGGCTCCGCGGCCTTGCGAGTCGACGCCGAGGAATGGTCGAAAGCCGAAGAATTCCGGAACGGTGCGCAGCGAGCGACCCGGTATCGCCCAGTTCTCGGCAGCGATGAGCGTGAGATCCGTGCCGCGAGCGAGGTACAACGCCTGGTCTGTGTCATCGCGATCGGGTCGTTGGACAGACGCCTCAATCAGCGCAAATCCCCCGTCGCTAAAGGCCCTGTTGTGGTCGAGGGCGATAGAGGCTCGCGTGACGATGGTTCCATCCAGCAAACCGGGGGCAGGCTCGCCTGCAACGAGTATCGCTTCGATGCCGGTTACCGCGTCGTAGCGGAAGGCCCCCGTGCCGAATTGCGTTCCGCCGCTGTTAAATGACGCGGTAAACACAATTTCCCGTCGCTCGTTCAGCAACGGGCCCCCCGCACCGGTGAGTTCAACCTGTCCAAGAGCCGTTTGCACGGAGTCGCCAACTCCGGCGATTCGACGGATGTCACCCGGCATGCCGGCATACACGCCTGGCTGCTTAGAAGAGACAGTGGTCTCTGCAGAGAATGCAACAAAGCCATCGGAAGTCGCGGCAAACAGATCGCCGAAACCGAACGCATACCCCGCGTTGGCTGACGCACCCGGCGGCTGATCGCTCGATCGGACCGCGGGCTGAAGGGTGCCGTCAGCGGCATCGACAAAGAGAACCGTTGGCGGGATCGGCGGGAAGATAAGCGGCACCTGGACTATGGCAGGAACGATGAGGCCACCCGCCGGCGCAACCTCACGAGAGAATGGCAGCGCGTCGAAACCGAAGCGTGGCCGTTTCCCCGAATCCGGGCGGTGTCTGGCCGACCGCTAAGAGCTCGACGATGCCCGCCGCACCGGCACGGAAGAGACCCTCACGCTCGTCGAGCCCTTGCTCATCTGCGCTCGCTCCGAAGAACACAATCGGGCCGTCAGCTTCGAGACGTGGCGATTGCAGCCGACTCAACTCCATCAATCTGCGACCCTCAGACGGATCGCCGACCGCATCACCCTCGCGAGCAACGATCGATGCGTTGCCGTTGACATCGAACACAATCAGGGCGGTGTCGTTCTCCGGCGTGACACCCGGGCCGGCGAGCTGAGCCGCGAATCCGACAGCCCCGGCCTGATTGACTTGCACCTGACGATCAGCCAACGAGCTGACAAGCACGCTGGCAAGGGTGAGGTCAGGACCAAGCCCAGGCTCAAACTCACCGGAAATCGCAACGGCCTCGTAGTCGCGAACTACCGGCGTCTGAGCCAGCGCGTGGCCAACCCCGCACGCAAGCACACCGCTTGCACCCAGCCGCGCAACGACATCCCGCAGGTTCATCACATGTCTCCGGTTGGCCCGCGGTGTGCCACCTGGTGGCTTCCGCGTGGGCCCGTGCCCTCTGGCCGCTTGCCCCGCTGCAAACTCCGCAGTCGCTATGGCAGCCGTGTCAGCGTGTCGTTTAGCACCCGTTGCAGGTGCGACGCTGGTAGTCCGCACCGACGCCGCGGCTGAGGGTTTCACACTGCCGGGCCAAAACCGACGCCGTTACACAGTCTTTGCTTATTGGTCGCAGCTCGGATCAAAGAACCCGCCGATGTTCGATTCGGCGGCGCGGGTTGGCGATTGCTCGCAGCCCGACCGAAGCCGGTCACAGCGGGCTTCGTCTGCCAAAACATCGGGCTCTTTGCCCATCTTGGCAGGCTCACCCTTGCCAGCCTCGGCCGGGCGGGCGATACTCACACGTCGCCCTCGGGCGGCTGTCGGCGGGCGTTGCCAAGCCCGTTCGGCGAGGTCCCACCCCTGCCCGGAGCGGCGGCTGCGGCATCGGGTGCGAGGCCACTGGGTAATCCTTCCCTCAGTCGGTGCGGCTTGGCCGCGACCCGGCCGCGGCTCAGGACGAGCCCGGCGGCCCGCCACCGATTCCCGATCAGCCCCAAACTCCTGCCACGCAAGGGCTTGCGTCTGGCCTCGCACGAGCGAGCCGTGGCAATCGGCCCGAGGAATCGCACGCACACCCCGCGCAGCCATCTGCGCCGGAAGCCGGAGGAACACGCCATGTCATTTGAAGCCGCGGTCCATGCCCAGGCGATCGAGCTCGACCGCCTCTCGCTGGAGATGACCGCAGCCGCCGGCAGCGGCCACCCCACCACCTGCTCCTCAATCGGCCACCTCGTCACCGTGCTGATGTTCAGCAGCATGCGGTGGAGCCCCGAATACCCCGACTACCCCACCAGCGATCGCCTCGTGCTGAGCGAGGGCCACGCGGTGCCGATCGTGTATGCCGCGGCTGCCAAGCTCGGCGTGATGGTCGGCAAGCCCGGCGAAGACCGCCGCCCGCTGACGGTGGACGATCTGCCGACGCTGCGTGAGGCCGATTCGCTGCTGGATGGCCACCCCAACCCGATGGAGGGCTTCCCGTTCTTCGATGCCGCGACGGGATCGCTTGGCCAGGGCCTGAGCGTCGCGGCCGGCATCGCGGAAGCCGCCCGGCACGACAAGATCGACCGCCGCGTGTATTGCATCATCGGCGACGGCGAGACCCGCGAGGGCCAGGTGGCCGAGGCGCTCGACTTCATCATCGAGCGCAAGCTCAACAACGTGCTGCCGATCATCAACTGCAACGGCTACGGCCAGGCCGACCGCGTGAGCGGGCAGCAGTCGCCCGACACGATCGCGGCCAAGCTGCAGGCCTACGGCTACACCGTCCGCGAGATCGACGGCCACGCGCCGCAGCAGATCAAAGATGCGTTCGACGACTTCCGCAACCTCGGTGACAACGACCCGCCGATGGCCATCGTCGCGAAGACGACCAAGGGCTGGGGCACGCCGAGCCTGCAGGGCGGCGGCTGGCACGGCAAGCCGGCCTCGGGCGATGCGCTCGAGATCGCGCTCACCGAGCTCGACCAAACGCGCATCGAGCTGACGTCGTCGCTGTCGGGCTCCGATCAGTTCATGATCGAGCCGCCACCGGAGCCGCCGGTGCGCGACGATCAGCCGGGCGAGCTGCCGAGCTTCAGCGAGACGATGAAGCGCTTCGACATGGAAAGCCTGCTGCACACCGGCAAGCTCGCGACGCGCAAGGCCTACGGCATCGCGCTGCGAGCACTGGGCCACGTCAACGACGACGTCGTCGTGCTCGATGCGGACGTGAGCAACTCCACGTTTGCTGAGACCTTCGCGAAGGACCCCGATCTCGCAGCCCGCTTCGTTGAATGCAAGATCGCCGAGCAGCACATGATCTCGGCTGCGGCCGGCATGAGCGCGGCCGGCAAGATCCCCTTCTGCTCGACGTTCGCCAAATTTGCCAACCGCGCGTACGACCAGATCGAGATGGCGATCAACGGCGGAGCCAACCTCAAGATCGTCGGAAGCCACGCGGGCATCACGCTCGCGGCCGACGGCCCGAGCCAGATGTCGCTGCCCGATGTGAGCTGGTTCCGTTCGTGGACGACCATGCGTGACCATCGCGGCAACCCGGGCTGCTATGTGTTGCAGCCCGCCGATGCGTACAGCGCTTATGCCCTGACCGGCGTGATGGCCGAGTACGAAGGCCTGTGCTACATGCGCACGCTGCGGGCCGACACCGAGTTCCTTTACAACGATCACGAGGTGTTCAACCTCGGCGGCTTCCAGGTGCTCAACGAGGGCCGCGACGTGTGCGTGTGTGCCTCCGGCTACATGGTGCACGAGGCCAACCGCGCCGTCGAAGCACTCGACAAGGCCGGCGTCAGCGCAACGCTCGTCGACCTCTACAGCCTGCCGTTCGACGCAGACAAGATGCTTGATCTCATCGGTGCGAACAACGGCTTCGTCATCAGCGTCGAAGACAACTACGGCGGCGGTATCGGCTCGGCACTGGCCGACGCCATGATCGAATCCGGCGATGCCTTCACGCTCGAGCAGATGCACGTGCGTCGCATCCCCAAGAGCGCCAAGACGCCCGACGAGATGCTGACGATGTGTGGCCTGACCGCCGACGACATCGCCGCCCGGGCCATGGCGCTGCTGCAACTCGCCTGACCCGCGATCATCGCTGCGAATCACTCAAGGCCGTCGCAACTGCGGCGGCCTTTTTGTGCGCACAGATTCAGGGCAAAAACAAAGCCCGCCGACCCGATGTGCAGGCCGGCGGGCGGGATGAATCCCTTCCTCAGAAGGTGATGCGAAAGGCTTAGTTGTCGCAGCCGCTGAAGAAGTTGGACACGAACGCCGAGAAGTCGTCGATGTCCAGCACGCGGTTGCTGTCCTGATCGGCCCGCATGTCGTTGGCGAAGAACGCGGTCACGAAGGCCGAGAAGTCGTCGATGTCGAGCACGTTGTCGCCGTTGACGTCGGCCACGCAGTTGATCGGGATGATCACTTCGACCGTCGATGTTGCAATCGCGTCGTTATTCGAT
>JBCCQU010000211.1:0-4940 GCA_039208875.1 Planctomycetota bacterium | reverse complement strand
GCGCTGTCCGGTCAGCCGTCGAGCCCGGAAGAAGCTGAGCGACGAGCCAAGCAAGCCAAGCGAGAAGCACCGACTGGCGAGGAGGGCATGTCCGCACTCCTCAAGGCCAAGCGGCGCGCGCAGGAACGACTCGAAGAAGAAGAGCGAGAGAAGAACCAATAGCCCCGAGATGAAACCGCGGCGGGTGCCGCGATGCAAGCGAAGGAAACGCCATGGTTGCCAATCCAGACGCACTCGAAACGCCAGCCGAAGTCAAAGCCAAGTGCGAGGCGTTCCGCAAGACGTTCGAGCAGCTCAAAGCCGAGATCGGTAAGGTCGTCGTCGGCCACGAATACGTCGTCGAAGGCGTGCTGAGCGCACTGTTCGCCGGCGGCAATGTGCTACTCGAAGGCGTGCCCGGTCTCGGCAAAACCCTGCTCGTGCGCACGCTGGCCGACACACTCCACCTGCCGTTCAGCCGCGTCCAATTCACGCCCGACCTCATGCCGGCCGACGTCATCGGCACCAACATCGTCACCGAAGATCCGGACACCGGCCGCCGAGCGTTCGAGTTCCAACGCGGACCGATCTTCGCGCAGATTGTCCTCGCTGACGAGATCAACCGGGCGACACCCAAGACCCAATCCGCCCTGCTCGAAGCGATGCAAGAGAAGTCCGTCACCAGCGGCGGCACCACCTACAAACTCGACCGACCCTTCCTCGTGCTCGCCACGCAGAACCCCATCGAGCAAGAGGGCACCTACCCGCTGCCCGAAGCACAGATGGACCGCTTCCTGTTCAAGATCGATGTCGGCTACAGCCAACTCGACGACCTCATCACCATCCTCGATCGCACGACGGGCGTCGAAGCGCCCGAGCCGCAGGCAGTGATCGACGGGCCGAAGATTCTCGAAGCACAGGAACTCATCCGCGGCGTGGTCGTCGCGCCGCACGTCAAGGAATACGCCGCGCGCCTCGTGCTCGCGACGCACCCCGAGGGCCGCTTCGCAGCCGGAGGGCCCAACGGCCCGACCAATCGCTACGTCCGCTGCGGCGCCAGCCCGCGTGCTGCGCAGGCTCTGCTGCTCGGCGGCAAGGTGCGGGCTGTGACCGACGGCCGATACCACGTCAGCTACAACGACATCCAGCATGTTGCGGTGATGGCGTTGCGTCACCGCGTGCTGCTGAACTTCGAAGCCGAGGCCGACCGCGTGCAGGCCGACGATGTCGTCAAGCAGATCCTCGAGATGACGCCGACCGACCCGGTGCTATCAGGAGCGCCGACGGCATGAGCAGGAGAGCAACGATGTCTGATTTCAAGCAAATCAGTTTCGCAACACCCGGGATCACAACGATTGAACCTGGCGTTGGAGTCGGCGCCGTCTTAACTCAGCTCGGACAGCGCTGGGGCCTGGTGAGCTACGCCCTCGGTGTCATCGACTTATTTCAGCGACGTGGCACCAGAATCACTGATGAAACAATTCCGATCGTCTGGATCACCCACGAAGGGGCATGGATCACTGTAATAACGCAACTTGCACAGATGCTGTGTGACCCACCAAAGTCAGGAAAGTTCAGCAATCGATCTGTACAGGCTCTACTAACATCCGTCGACGATGCGGATGTCCACACGTTATGGACTTCACTGCGAAGATCGCACAAAGACACGATCGATGCAATAAAGGACGCGCGTCACAAGACGGTTGCGCATGCTGATGATGAAACGCTGTCGTCGTACTCTCCGCTAAAGAGCATCGACGTCGACAGGTGCAGAGCGCTTACGGCCGATCTCGGTGAGCTACTTCGATCAGCTGCGAAGTCGCATCGCTTTATGCTCAGCTTGCACGAGCTGGAGCCGGTTGAGATCGACGAGGACTTTCACGGCTTCCCATTCTGAACCATGCTCAAAGCCGAGAACCCATCCCGTCCCACGCGTCTCGACGAGCTGCTCGATTCCAAGCTCATCGCGCGTGTTGGACAACTCGACATCACCAGCCGAAAGATCTTCTCCGGCAAGCTCAAGGGCGAACGCCGCTCCAAGCGCCGCGGCGAGTCGGTCGAGTTTGCCGACCACCGCCCTTACGTCGTCGGCGACGACCTCCGCCACATCGACTGGAACATCTTCGGCCGGCTCGACCGCCTCTTCCTCAAGCTCTTTATGGAAGAAGAGGACCTCTGCCTGCACGTCGTCATCGATTGTTCAGCCTCCAGCGACTGCGGCGAGCCGAGCAAGTTCTTTTTCATGCAGCAGGTCGCCATGGCGCTCGGCTACATCGGCCTCATCAATTACAACCGCGTCGCGCTCACCGCCATCGCCGACCAGTCGGCTCGCCGTGGCACGGGCGTCTCGCCCGTGGGTGATGATGCCCTCGCCTCCACCGGTATCGTCAGCACGCTCCGCGATCTCCGCGGCCGGCGTCGCACGCAGGAACTCGCCGAGTGGCTGTGCTCACTCGAGCCCGCGGGTAGCACCAACTTCCCCGAGGCTGCTAAGCGCATCGCGCTTTCACGGCGTGGCAAGGGCGTGATGGTCGTGCTGTCCGACTTCTTCTTTAAGGAAGGCTACGAGACGGGCCTGCGGCTGCTGATGGGCCGTGGCTACGACGTGTTTGCGGTGCAGTGCCTATCGCCGCAGGAGGTCGAGCCCGACATCACCGGCGACCTCCGCTTGCGCGACGTCGAAGACGGCGACTTTGCTGAGGTCACAATGTCCGCCCCGCTGCTCAAGCGATACAAAGCCAACCTCGCTGCGTATTGCGACCAACTCCGCACGTTCTGCGCGCGGCGTGATATGTCGCTGCTGACCGTGCAGACCGATACGCCGATCGACACGCTGCTGCTCGACTACATGCGGCGGAGGGGGCTGGTGCGATGAGCCCCTTCGCCTACCAGAACGATCCAGAATGGCGAGCCATGCGACGACAGGGGATCATCCACTGCTTGGAGGCATGCGTCGGTGCACCAAACGCCGAGAGGCCGGATGACTTCGGATACGAAGACCTTTTCGAAGACTATTGCGAGTTCGATTTGCCGAACTCGGAGATAGCTCGATCCCTCGACGATGCGCTCGAGGAGGAAGAACAACGCCGCGTCGCACACGAGGTTCTTCCGATTTTATTTGCTGCGTACCTCGAAGATAATAGAACGATGCCTCCACGCGGATACGTACATGTGAAGCAGCACGCGCAAGCACTACTTGATGTTCTGACTGCCACATCAGCGTCTGGGATCGTCAAAGGTAATGCGCCATGACCCTTCTCCTCCCCATCGTTCTAATCGGCTTACTTATCGTTGTCCCAGCGCTCGTCATCGCGGTCGTCCAAGGGCTTGCGACGAAACGAATACCGCCGACCGAGCGCACATTCACCGGCACCGACTGGCTGCTCCGCACGCTCGGCGGCCTGCTCCTTCTCGCTTCAGTGTGGATAGTTGTATCGCTCGCGCCCGGCATGCTCGAACTTTACAGCAATGAACACACAGCATGGGGTGCCTCGATCGGGGCTTTGCACTTCGGCGTACCGACTGCGATCCTCGCACTCACCTCGCTAGTTGCGCACTTCGTTTGCTATCGCGGCCGAGCCCGAACCATCGCCTGCTCACTAAGCACAGCCGTCGTCGCAGGTGTTGGTACTGCCTGTTCGATCTTACTGCTGGGGATCAGGCTATGAGTTTTCTTACGCCCTTCGTTGCCAGCGTCGCGGCCGCCATCGCGATCCCGTCGCTACTGATCCTGTACTTCCTCAAGCTCCGCCGCCGCGATGTCGAGATCTCGACCACGCTGCTGTGGAAGAAGACGATTCAGGACATGCAGGCAAACGCGCCGTTCCAACGGCTGCGAAAGAACATCCTGCTATTCCTGCAATTGCTCGCGCTCGCTGCAGCCCTGTTCGCGCTCGCGCAGCCCGAAATCGCCGACACCGGCGAGGTCGGCGTCAAGCGTGTCATCCTTATCGACCGCTCGGCCAGCATGAACGCCTTCGATGTCGACGAAGGCTCGCGCCTCGACGAAGCCAAGCGGCTCGCGAGCCTGCAAGTCGACGCAATGCGCGAGGCCACGCTGTTCTCACGCGGCACGGGCCAGAGCGACGAGGCCATGATCATCGCGTTCGGCACATCGGCCGAGGTGCTCCAGACCTTCACCAGCGACAAAGCGGCTCTCAAGCGAGCCATCGAAAGCATCGAGCCGACCGACACACCGTCTCGGCTCGAAGACGCTGTCGCGCTCGCGCGCGCACACCTGCCACGCCGACAGTTTCTCGATGACGTCGGCGGCACGACCGACGGCACGGTCACCACCGTCGAAGGCCTCGTCGAGGGCGGCGTCTCGATGCACCTTTACAGCGACGGCCAACTGCCAGACGCCACAACAACCCTCACCGGCGTCGAAGATTCCGTCGAGTTCATCCGCGTCGGGCGCACAGACGCTGCCAACGTCGGCATCACCGGCTTCAGTGCCGAGCGCGAATTCGACGACCCGCGCAACCTCAAAGTCTTCGTCGGGCTCGCCAACTCCGGCCCGCGGCCGACACGCGTCGAACTCGAACTGCTCATCGACGGCATCCCCGCAGCAATCAGCGAGGTCACGATCCCCGCTGCGCTGCCCATCGACGCCGGCCCGGCGCAGATCGAGGCCAACGGCGGCGGCAACCCCGGCGAGCCCGGTATCAACGGCGTGATCTTCCCGATCGAACGTGCCGAGGGCGGCATCTTCGCAGCCAGCATTACCGTGCTCGATGACGCGCTCGACTCCGCCGAAGGCCTCTTGCCGCGAAACGTGCTGCCGACCGACGACCGCGCCTGGGCTGTGGTGCCGCCCGCGCGTCAGGCCGCTGTCGCCTTCGTCACGCCCACCGGCAACCCGTTCATCAGCGACATCCTGCGCGTGCTGCCGCTCGCACGCCTCGTGCAATTCTCGCCCAGCGAATGGCAGGCCTCGGGCGACAAGTCTGACTTCGACATCG
>JBCCQU010000210.1:0-4942 GCA_039208875.1 Planctomycetota bacterium | reverse complement strand
GCCGAGCACAATCGCCTGCCACCATTCCATGCGCGCGGTCTCCGGTGTCGTGTTCGGTCGGTCGGTCGGCCTGTCAGTCGGTCCGGGGCGGTGTTGCGCCGTGGCCCGGGTTGCCGACTGTATCGGCCCGGCGCGGTTGTTCCTCTAGGCTTGGGACGATGTCGGACGCATCGCTCCATACCGTGCGGATAGAGGACCCAGCCGATCCGCGGGTGGCTGTGTATCGCAACCAGAAGGATGCGTGGCTCGCGGTGCAACGCGGCGAGGACCCGGCCGACAAACGGGCCGGGCTGTTTATGGCTGAGGGCGAGCTCGTCGTGCGCACGCTGCTGGCCTCGCGGCACCGGATACACAGCGTGCTGATCAGCGACAATCGGCTGGCGGTGATGGCGGACGCATTGGCGGGTATCGCGCAAGAAGTGCCGATTTACGTCGGCAGCGCGTCGCTGCTCGAGTCAATCGTCGGCTTCGCGATGCACCGCGGCGTGCTGGCTGCGGGGGTGAGGCCCGGGCCGACCGACATCGACAGCCTGCTCGCGGATCGCGAGGTGCTGCTGATCGCGGAGGACTTGGCCAACCACGACAACGTGGGCGGCGTGTTCCGGTCGTTGGCGGCGATTGCGGGCGTGGATCGGTCGGCGGTGCTGCTGAGCCCGCGGTGTTGCGACCCGCTGTATCGCAAGGCGTTGCGGGTGTCGATGGGCACCGTGCTGCAGGTGCCTTGGGCGGTGCTGGAGCCTTGGCCTGAGGGATTGGATCGGGTGCGGGCGGCGGGTTATCGGATCGATGCGCTCACGCCGGCTGCAGACGCGGTGAGCATCGATGAGCCTGTGGCAGCGGGGCGGGTGGCGCTGCTGCTGGGGGCGGAGGGGCCGGGGCTTACCGAGGCCGCGATGGCGGCTGCCGATCGCAGGGTGCGGATCCCGATCGACGCGGCTGTGGACTCGCTGAACGCGGCGGTGTCGGCTTCGGTGGCTATATATGCCCTTGGTCGGTCTCTGCAAGGTCCGAAATCTTGAACTTCGGCGTGCAGCAGCAGTACGAAGCAGTGATAATGCCTTGGGGCGGGCAGCGATGCAGCCAGAACGATCCGGGCCAATGAACGGAGGCAAGCGGTGTTGACAGCGGGAAACCAGTTGATGCGGGCCGGTGCGGTGGGCGGCGTGCTTGCGATTGCAGGCGCGACGGGATTGGCGTCAGCCGACGACGGGATCGCACGCGAAGCGATCGGGCCGCGGGCTGAGCAGCTCGCCGAGATGGAGCGGCAGCCGTTCCCGAGCGAGCTGTGGGGCGGGCTGGAGAGCTGGGCGAACGGCGAAGCTGTCACAGCAGATTCGATCGACGGCAAGGTTGTGCTCGTGGTTTCGTGGGCGTCGTGGAATCGGCAATCGACATCGGTGCTGCGTCGCGTCGAGTCGCTGGCCAGTCGCCACGGCGACGATTTGATCGTCGTCGGTGTGCATCACGAGCGTGGGTTTGATGGCGCAGCCAACGCGGCGCGGCGAATCAGCTTCCCGTATGCGCACGATGCGAGCGGTGAATTCCGAAGCGGGCTGAACATCGATGGCGATCCGGACTTCTATCTGATCGATCGCGCCGGGCAACTTCGCTTCGCGGATATCCGTTCGGAGTCGCTCAACGATGCTGTGCAGATGCTGGTCGACGAGAGCGCTTCGGATGCGAGCACGTTGAACGAGCGGTTGGCAGCGGAGGCAGCGGCTGCGGAAGCCGAGGCGAGGCGTCCGACGCGCGTCAACCAGGGTGGGCTTGTTGGTGAGATACCCGAGGTCGCGTTCGATAAGCCGCTCGACTCTGAGTACACGAAGATCAATTGGCCGCTGCAGTTCGTCGACGCCAATCAGTCGAATCGTGCGATCCCGCAGGAGGATTATCCGACGATCGTGCTGCCTTCGACGGGCTACATTGGTGGCCAGCCGAAATTTGACGGCCGCGTGCGGCTCATCTTCTTCTTCCACCCGGATGTCCGCGTGTCGCACACGCCGATTCTGGAGCGGATGAACCGGCTGCAGCAGGACTACGGCCGCGACCTGCAGGTCATCGGGATCATCTCGAACATCGATCCGAACTCGCAGACAGCCAAAGACCTACCGGCGGGCGCAAGCGATCCCGAGCGCATGGAGCGGCTCGGCCGGCGATTCCACGAGACACTCGCGCTGGAGTATCCGTTGATTCTGGACGAGGGCCGGGGGCTGGCGACGCAATTGGCCGATGCGAATAAGTTCGATTCGCAGAGCGATCAGAACATGCGCGATGGCAACGTGTTGTTGTTTGCAGCTTTGCTCGGGACGGACGAACGCGTGCGTGGCCTGGTCGGCTTCGGCACGTGGACAACGGCAACCCGCGGGGCGTTCTTTCCCGATTGGGAGGCCGATCTCGAAGCCCTCAGCCAGCGGGTGATCGAACTCGACCCGGGTGCGAAGGCTCGGCGTGAGGCGGAGGCTGAATATCTGCGCAAGCAACGCCAGGGTGGGTGAGCCGTTCGCACACGTCGTGCTGCACCAGCCCGAGATTCCGAACAACACCGGAACGATCGGGCGGACATGCGTGGCGCTAGGCTGCCGGCTGCATCTGATTCATCCGCTCGGGTTCGATATCGATGAAAGGGCGTGCCGCCGGGCTGGGCTTGACTATTGGCCGAGGCTCGACTTGCGTGAGCACGACGACTGGGTGGGCTACTGCCAAGCGTCGGGCGGCGCGCGGCGATGGCTGCTGACGACGAAGGCTGAGCGATCGCTGTTCGATGTCGCGACAAAGCCGGGCGATCACTTCGTGTTCGGGTGCGAGACGCGGGGCCTGCCGGATGAGATTCTCGAAGCCAATGCCGAGGCGTTGGTTGCGCTGCCGATGCAGCCTGGCGAGCGGTCGCTGAACTTGTCGGTGAGCGTTGGTGCGGTGTTGTATTCACATGTTAGGTATTTGATAGAAATGGGTGAGCTTACGTCGAGGAATGCCCGAATTTCTCCCGAGTCGGCGAACACGGCATCGCCCTGACCGGTACGGCTAGCTGACAGCATGTCTCTCCTCTCCGTATGGCGCGTGCCGATCGATGAAGTTCCCGATCGGCACGCGTTGTTTGTGTAGGCTTTGGTTGTGTCCGAGAACTGCGCACGACGGTCGGGATGGTGTTTGCGGTCAGCAGGTGTTGCGCTTGCTGCTGCTTCTTTGTTCTGTGGTGGTTGCACGACGCCGCTGTTCCCGGAGAGCGAGCCGCGCAGTCAGTACGGCCGCTACGACTTGGTGCGTCAGCGGTACGCACCGCAGTATGTCGAGGATGAGTTCGGCCGAAGAGTGCCAAACCTTCGCGGCCGACTGACCGATCGCTATTGAACAAGCGTTGGATTCGGGTGGTTCGGGCAAGTGCGCGGGTTGGTCGCGGCAGATTACTTGTACGAATCGGCTGCAATTCACAAGCTTGGCAGGACCTTGGTCCGATCTTGCGATTAGTCTTATGACAAGCACTATGCCCAAGCCGGCTCCGATCTCGAGATCACGCATCGTCTGGACGTCGCTCGCGACGGCGATGACGCTGTGCACCGGTTTGCTGTTGGCCCTCGACAGTCGATCCGGACCGAGCCTCGATGGCGTGGTGATTCCGCTGGTCGCACCGTCGGTCGGGCCGCAGTCGGTCGAGGTGGTGTTTGACACGCGGGAGCCGCTCGATCGCGAGCGTTGGGTGTCGATCGTGATCGATCATACGGGGACGCGGTTTGCGACGGCCGAGTCGCTGGACGCCGATCATCGGGCCGGCAATCGACGTGGGCTTGGGTACCACTTCGTGATCGGCAACGGCCGAGGGCTCGACGACGGCATGCTGCACGTTGGGTATCGCTGGCGCGACCAGTTGCCGGGTGCGCACACCGCCGGTCCGGGCGGCGAATTCCACAACCGTCGTTCGATCGGCATCTGCCTCGTTGGCGACGGCGACCGCCGCCGGTTCAGCGATCGTCAGGTCGATCGGCTTGTCGAGCTGGTAGAGGCGTTGTGCCGAGAGCTGGAAATCTCGCCCGATCAGGTGCTGCTGCATCGCGACGTGGCCGAGGTTCGCGGCCCGGGGCTGCTGTTCCCGGAAATGGCGCTCCGCGAGCGTTTGGCTGCTCTTCGCTGATCGAGCCGGTCCGTTCTTGACAAATGTCGGCGGCTCCGGCACGAAGTTTGGCATCGCTGCATTCGGGGTTTGTCCCCAGCCGATTCGTGATGGAAGACGGCGTCCGGCCGGATCGGCTACCATCGCCGCCGTGCCGCCCGATCGGCACGACCTTCAAACCACTGGCCCGGCGATGCTTCCTGCCGATTCGGGTCTTGTCTCATCGGTCTCGCTGCAGCAGTGGCGAGCGGCAGCAGCGGAGTCGCCGTGGCGTTGTTGAAGAAGGGTGACGTGATCGACGGCTTCCGCGTGATGGCGGAGATCGGTCGCGGCGCGGCTTCGGTGATCTATCTCGCGCAGGAGCAACGCACAAAGCAGGTGTGGGCGCTCAAGCACGTCGAGAAAAACTCGGACAAGGATCAGCGATTCCTCGACCAGGCCGAGATCGAATACAAGGTGGCCAACGACGTCTCGCACCCGGTCATCCGCACCATCAAGAAGCTGATCAAGAAGCGGAGCTTTCTCGAGGTCCGCGAGCTGTTCCTGGTCATGGAGTTTGTCGACGGCGTCAGCCTCGATCGCCAGCCGCCCAAGACGTTCGAGGACGCATGCTCGGTGTTCCACAAGGTCGCCGAAGGCTTGGCTGCGATGCACGCGCACGGCTTCGTGCATGCCGACATGAAGCCCAACAACATCGTCGTGGACGATCAGGGCAACACGAAGGTGATCGATCTCGGGCAATCGTGCAAGATCGGCACCGTCAAGCCACGGATTCAGGGCACGCCGGATTACATCGCACCGGAGCAGGTCAAGCGTCGGGCGATCACGCCGCGGACG
>JBCCQU010000209.1:0-4949 GCA_039208875.1 Planctomycetota bacterium | reverse complement strand
GCTGCACGCAGCATCCAGTTGCCCGTGCGTGCGGCCGGGGCACCGTTCTCGCCGCTCTGCACATAGAAGTCGCTACGCGGATCGAAGTTGAATGAGAACCAATCGACCGGGACGAGTTCCGGGTTCGGGTCGTCGCCCGGATCGTCGAAATTGATCTCGACGCTGGGGTTGCCGACGCGGTTGTCGTTGGGGCCGAAGACGAACTCGTCCTCGCCAAGGTTATCGACGAACGCGAGAATGTCGTCGGCATCGAGCACGCCGAAGGGCTCAGCGAGGTCGCCCGAGTTGCAAGCACCGAGTGCCTCGGTTTGCACGAGCGACACGTCGTCGTAGTAAACGGTGCCGGCACCGGGAGGATCCATCGGGCCATCGGGCTGGAACACGAACAGCAGGATGCCCGCACGCGTCGCACCGGCTGGCGGCGTGACCTCAAGCGAGAACTGCTCCCAGCCGTTCGTGATGCGGACCGGCAGGTCGAGGTCGCCGGTCGAGCCAACGAATGTGCCTGCTTCGCTGAACCAGTCAACCTTCGCACCGGCAACAGCGGCCTCGACTTGCGTCGGCATGTTGTAGAAATACGAGAAGGTGAGCGGACCACCCGTCGATGCCGGCGGCACCTCGACAAACAGCGGGCGATTGCCCGGATCCGGCAGCCACGCGTCGAAGCCGGAGTCGACGGGAATCGACAGCGACCGCTGACCGCCCGGCGTGTTGTTGAACGCGTCCGTCCACAGCCCGGTGGGGTTGTTGATCGTGGTCCAGTCGTTGGGCTCGCCGAGGAAGACACTGCCGGCTTCGAAGTCACCGTTCGGAACGAGGTTCGTCCCGAACTGAGCCGAAGCGAGCGAGCAAGTTGCCGCGAGTCCCGCACACAAAAGATACGCGTGGTTCATCTCTGATCTCCTAATGCCCGACGCGCCGTTCAGCCGCAGCCTCCCGCGACAACTGGCCGGAACGCCATGAGAATCGGGTCATCCGACGGCGAGGCCGGATGCCCGTTTGTGTTCAGTCATCGTCCCTGGTGACGGCCTCCATCTGTGCCGTCGCCTCGTTGATCATCGAATTCCACGCCGAGCCGCTCTTTGGGAACGCGACAAGGCGGCCCTCGGCATGCGGCGATGAGAACCCTCGCTCCTTATCGAGCGGCAGCTGACGCCGATAGAGCTGGTCCATCAGGAAGCCACGCATCACCGTCCACTCTTCGCCAGATTCCTCGCAAACCAACGTGATGCTTTCAGCGTTCTTCTGCGGGTTGTAACTCGACCCACCCACAAACGCACGCACGGTGATCGCAAGCAGAATGAGCACTGCTGCTGCGATTCCTAGCTTGATGAGGCTGCCTTTACCCACGAGGTCAGGTCTCCAGAAACTGGTGAGGTGGCGTTGGGTTACCGGTCGTCCTGGAAGCCGTGGCCCCAGAGCATGAAGTACGGCTCGGACCCAAACTGATCGGGCTGGTAACGCTCGGCAGCGGTGATGAACTTGACGCTCATGTCGCCGAACAGGTAGTGGCTTCCGGCGAGCGGGCTGTTCGAGTTGTTGCTGCCGCCGCGTGCTGTCGCGTGCCGAGGCAGCCAGTCCATCGCCTCGAACGAGAGAACGACGCTGGAGATGAACGGCTCGACGTGCGAACGCGGACGGAGGTTGATGCCGGGCTGGCCACGGGTCCAGCGGGATCCGATCGGGCCGTCGTTGTAGGTGTCGCTCGTGACAGCGCCGCCACCGGGCACGGGCACGCGGCTGTCGTTGAACCAGTACTGCGTAAATGTCGCGGCGCGGTCCTCGGTGAACTCCGCGCTGTTGTCGTTGATCAGCAGGCTGACGAACGGCCACGGGTTGAACACGCCGGGTGCCGCCGAGCCGTCCGGGCTCTGACGCGCACGCCAGACGTCCGGATTGGCTGCATCGAGCTGGCCACGCGCTTCGGGGCAGTCGAACCAATCTTCCTCGGCAGCCTCAGGGTCAACGCCAGAATACTCGGCCAGCGTGACCATCGGATACCAGAAGTGCTTGGCCGGGCGAGACGCCTCGGACATGTTGCGGACAACGTCGTTGATGTTCCGGGCAGTAGCCGCGGTGGGATCAGCTGCGAACGGGCCGCCCGCCGCCTGCATTTCTGGGAATCGCTCGGCGTAATCCGGAAGGAACTGCGGATAGATCGTGAGGAAACGGCCGGCATCAAGGCCCTGGTCACCCAGATAGCCTTCATACGCCTGGCCGATCGATCGCATGTTGCTCTGGCACACGA
Organism: Planctomycetota bacterium; assembly: GCA_039208875.1. GTDB lineage: Bacteria > Planctomycetota > Phycisphaerae > Phycisphaerales > UBA1924 > JBCCQU01. Next base: position 2,701 of record JBCCQU010000209.1, on the reverse strand, counting down.
TGGCACGAGCCGCGGTGCGGGCGCTACCGAGGGCCGGCAGCAGAATACCGATTAGCAACGCGATGATCGCAATAACGACAAGCAACTCGATGAGCGTGAAGCCGCTCTGAGTTGCTGATCTGCGGGAGGTCGAAGTCATGATCGTTCCCCGTTTATGACAAAGTTCTCACCCAAGCTGCTAAAGCATGTCTGCCGCGCTGCGACCTGTCAATGCAGAAGACGATTGCACGACAACGAAATGCGTTTAGCTACTGCATGAATTTGTCGTTCGCATGATTCCCTGCCAATCATCGCCAGCTACGGGTTCTGTCGAGTTTGTCACCGAACAACCACAGGGGAACTGGATGCAACTGAAAGTCACTGCCGCTGCCGCACTTACGGCCACGATCGCCTTTGCCGCTCACGCGCAGGACCGCACGGTCGATATCGATGCGCTGCTGGAGAAGATGACGCTCGAGCAGAAGATCGGCCAGCTCACGCTCGTTCCGATCGGTGAGCCACAGAACATCCCGCAGGAGGACCGCGATCGCATCGTTGATCGCTGGCGTGAAGAAGCCATCTCCGGCTCTGTCGGCGCGATGTACGGCGCAAACACCGCTCGCTACACGAACGAAGTGCAGAAGGCCGCGTTCGAGGAGAGCGAGCACGGCATCCCGCTCATCATCGGCAACGACATCATCCACGGCTATCGCACCATCTTCCCGCTGCCGCTGGCGTCATCGGGTACGTTTGATCTCGAACTGCTCGAGGCTCTGACGCGTGCCGCAGCGGTCGAAGCGCGCGCTGCCGGCACGCACTGGACGTTCGCGCCGATGGTCGATGTGTCGCGTGATCCGAGATGGGGGCGCGTCGCTGAGGGCGCCGGCGAAGACCCGTATTACGCGTCGCACGTTGCAGCCGCACGCGTACGCGGTTTCCAGGGCGAATCGCTCGACCGCATGGACACGGTCGCAGCAACAGCCAAGCACTTCGCTGCCTATGGCGCTGGCGAGGGCGGCCGTGACTACGACACGACCGACATGTCCGAGCAGACGCTCCGCGAGCTGCACCTCCGTCCTTTCAAGGCTGCCGTTGATGAGGGCGTCGCGTCACTCATGACATCGTTCAACGATCTCAACGGCGTGCCCGTCACAGCCAGCGAGTTCCTGCTGCAAGACATCTTGCGCGAGGAGTGGGGCTTCCAAGGCTTCGTGACGAGTGACTACACGTCGATCAACGAGATGGTGCCGCACGGCTATGCCCGCGACAATGCGCACGCGTCGGAGCTCGCGATCGAGGCCGGCACCGACATGGATCTGACCGGTCGCGTGTATCAGGCGCACTTGGCGGACGCGGTTCGTGAAGGCCGTATCTCCGAGGCGACCATCGATAAGTCCGTGCGGCGTGTGCTTGAGATGAAGTACCGCCTCGGTCTATTCGACGATCCGTACGGTGACGAGTCGCTGGAAGCCGAAGTGACGCTGAGCGGCGAGCACCGTGCGCTCGCACGCGAGGCCTCGGCCCGCTCGATCGTGCTATTGAAGAACGACGACGATCTGCTGCCGATCGACCCGAGCAGCGGAACGATCGCCGTGATTGGCCCGATGGCCGAGGCCCGCCACGATGCGATCGGCACCTGGCCGGGCATGGGACGCGAGGCCGATGTTGTGCCGCTGCTCGATGGTCTCCGCGGCAACGCGACCGGAGCCAACGTCGAGTTCGCACTCGGCTGCCAGTTCCTAGGCGATGACCGCTCCGGCTTCGCAGAGGCGATCGCTCTGGCCGAGCGAGCCGACGTCGTGCTAATGGCGATCGGCGAGCCTGAAGAGATCACGGGCGAGGCCAACAGCCGATCCGATCTCGGCCTGCCCGGTGTGCAGTTCGAGTTGCTGCAGGCAGTGGTCGAGACCGGCACCCCGGTCGTGGCGCTCATCGCCAGCGGCCGGCCGCTCGTCATTCCCGAGGTGCATGAGATCGCCGATGCGATCGTCGCGACATGGCACCTCGGTGTCGAGCACGGCAACGGCGTGGCCGACGTTGTGTACGGCACCGTCAACCCCAGCGCGAAGCTCACCATGACATGGCCCAGGGCCGAGGGTCAGATCCCGGTCTACTACGGCCGCAAGAACACCGGCCGCCCGTTCGTGCCCAACCAGCGCTTCGTCAACCGATACCTCGATCTGCCACTGGAGCCGCTGTATCCCTTCGGCTTCGGGCTCAGCTACACGACCTTCGAGCTGTCGGACCTTCGCGTCCAGACGCCCGAGATCGGTATCGCCGGCACAGCGACCGTGTCGGTCACTGTCACCAACACCGGAGACCGCGCTGGCGGCGAAGTCGTGCAGCTCTACATCCACGACAAGGTCGCGACACGCGTGCAGCCGCTCCGCCAGATTCGCGGCTTCGAGCGCGTCGAGCTCGAGCCCGGTGAGTCGCAGCGGGTGGAGTTTGAGCTCGGCCCCGAACAGCTCGCCTTCTGGAACAACGACATGCGTTTCGTTGTCGAGCCGGGCGAGTTCGATGTCTACGCCTCGACGAGCAGCGTCGGCGGCCTCAAGGGCACCTTCAACGTCGTCGAACGCTAACCACCGCGGTCTGACGACCGTCACAAAGTCAGCAGCGTCTACTCTCGGCTAAGGCCGAGGCGCTGCATTGCATCCTTGACGTACGGATGGCTGTGGAACGTCTCCCAGATCAGACCACTCCGCGCGTTCTCGATCGC
>JBCCQU010000208.1:0-4973 GCA_039208875.1 Planctomycetota bacterium | reverse complement strand
TTCAGACCGGCGAGAGCCAGGTCGGTCCCTATCTGTCGTGGGCGTTGCAAGTTTGAGAGGAGTCAACCTTAGTACGAGAGGACTGGGTTGGACTGACCCCTGGTGATTCTGCTGTCCCGCTCGGGGCACCGCAGAGTAGCTACGTCGGGCAGGGATAACCGCTGAAAGCATCTAAGCGGGAAGCCCCCCTCAAGATGAGACTTGCTCGAGACCCCTGGTAGACCACCAGGTTGATAGGCCGTACGTGTAAGGATTGAGAGGTCCTCAGCGGAGCGGTACTAACGGTCGAAGACTTCTTCACACCAACCAGCCGCCGCGTGCGAGCATCGCTCGTCTCGCGTGACGGTAACACTGTTCAGCAACTCTGAATCGTGTTCGTGCCCATCGCATGATGGGTAGCCTCGTCAGATTCCGGTCGTTTCGACCGGTCGGGTGGATAACCCGATCCGTCGCTTGCGGTGACCAGAGGTCTGGGGTCACACCTGTTCCCATCCCGAACACAGAAGTTAAGCCCAGGCCGCCGATGATACTGCCCTGCGGGAAAGTAGGTCATTGCCGCATTACGAGCCCCGTGAGGTCACGCCTTGCGGGGCTCTTTTCGTTTTTGAAGTCGGTGATCGCGTTGCCTCTCCACTCACAATCTCATACGAGGCCCGACTCCGGCGACGAGTCCATTCGACGATGCGTGTCTCTCGAAGGAAACTGGCCGGATGTTTTAGGGTTCGGTCTCGATACGGCTGGTCGATTCGGTGAGTGTGTTTAGCTCCGGCCGCGTCGTCGGCGGTTGCAGCCCGTGGTTTACGCCCGGCTTTCGGTAAGCTGTTCCGCACAAGGAGCACGCGATGGCCAGCACATTCGAACAAATCCGACTGTACGACGGCGACGCTGACGACCTGATGTCTGCGGAGCAGAGCGAAAAGGTCTCGCTGCTGCCCGGCACGACCAGCGGATACGCAGCCAGCGAACGTGTCCGCATCATGTGGGGCCAGGACATGCTCCGCGACATGCTCGACGGCCGCTACCGCACCGTGATCTGCGGCGTCAACGACGAAGACAACGCCCACGGTATCGTCGCGCAACTAGTCAATCTCGTGCATAGCAGCCAATGGACTGAAAGCACCGTCACCGGGTATGCCAAGGTCTTCCAAGCGTCGTCGACTCGGCTTGAGGCGGCCAGCGATCGCGAGCCGTATGTGCTGAAGTATGACCTCGACGCGATTCTGATCTTGGCGTTGCTCCGCCCGCATGGCCGAGATCACTTCACGCTGGCCGATCTCGGCCGCGGGTTCAGCACCGTCAGCAAGATGCTGAAGGATCGGGCGGATCGCAGGCCCGTCGCGAGCGTTTCTTTCCTCGGTGCGCAGTCGAATCGCCTCGTCGGTGACGACGGCCACGAGCCGAGCTTCGAGACAGTGCTCCGCACGATGTACAACGCGGGCTATCGCGGCGATGTCTACCCTGCACCGTCGCTTTGGGAGAAGGGCGATGTCGGTGTCTTTCCGACGTATCCGTTCCCCGAAGGTCTGAGCCGCATGCGCGAAGGCAGCAGCTAACGCCAGTGCGGCGGTTTGCTTCGCCTTACGTTCGCCACTTCTGAGCGAGCGGCCTGCGCCGGCCGGCACCGAAGGCAACGCTTGTCACCTTGAGTCCGGGTGCTGCCTGGCGGCGCTTGTACTCGTTGCGATCGATCAAGCTGAGCACACGCAGCACTTCCTCGGCTTCGACATCGAGGCCGATTTCGTCGAGGATCGTGTCCTGGCTCTGCTGGAGTTCGACGTATCGCTCGATGATTTCATCGAGCAGTTCGTACGGCGGCAGGCTGTCCGAGTCTTCCTGATCGGGCGCGAGCTCGGCGCTGGGCGGCTTGGCGATCGTGCTGCGTGGAATCGGGCCGCGATCATTGGCCGGGCCTTCGCTTCGCGCCTCAAAGCCCGCTTCGGTTGGGTTCTCATTGATCCACTCCGCGAGTCGGTAGACCCATGTCTTGCCAACATCGCTGAGCACGGAAAGCCCGCCGTTCATGTCGCCGTACAGGGTGCAATAGCCGACCGCCATCTCGCTCTTGTTGCCGGTTGCGAGCACGAGGGCACCGGTGCGGTTGGAGAGCGTCATGAGTGTGGTGCCGCGGAGGCGCGACTGGAGATTTTCCTCCGCGATGTCGGGCAGGGTGACGCCGAGCGGCGGCTGATCGATCGACGCGAGGCCCTTATCGAGGGCAGTGCGGAAGCCCGCGAACGGCTGCTCGATCGGAATCGTCGTGAAATCGATGCCCAGACGCTCAGCGAGGTCGGAAGCGTCGGATTTCGAATGCTCGGATGAATACTTGCCCGGCATCGACACACCGAGCACGTTCTCCGGGCCGAGCGCACGGGCAGCGATAACAGCCGTCACGGCCGAGTCGATGCCACCGGAGAGCCCGATGGTCGCCTTCTCAAAGCCGGTCTTGCGGAGATAGTCCTCGACGCCGATCATCAGCGCGTCGAACAGCAGCTTCTCCGGCGCGGTGGTGCGCACAGGATCGGCAATCGGCTCGAAGCGTGGCACAGAGACCAGAGTCGTCTCGGCTGTGAGCTGCTCTGCGGTGGCGCGATTTGTGCTCGATACGAGTTTCGTCGGCTCGACGGCGGACGCGCGCCGCACGATGCCGGGTCGCGTCTTCGCGGGGTCGATGTCGCACACGATGAGGTCTTCGCCGAAGCCCTTGGCAGCTGCGATGAGCGCGCCATCTGGAGCGTGTACCGAGGCGTGCCCGTCGAAAACGAGGTCGTCGTTGCCGCCGACTTGGTTAACTGCAGCGACGTAGACGCCGTGGTTGGAAGCGTGCCGGGAAAGGATGTCGCGGTGGCGTTCGCCCTTGCCGATGACGAACGGGCTCGCCGACGGGCACACCACCAGCTCGGCACCTTGCTCGACGAGTTCCTGCACAGGCTCGGGTTGCGAGAGGTAGCGAGCTGAGAAGCCGGCATCCTCACCCTGCCACAGATCTTCGCACACCGACAGGCCGACCTTCACGCCCTTGACGTCGAGCACCGCAGCCCGATCGCCCGGCTCGAAGTAGCGGTCTTCATCAAACACGTCGTACGACGGCAGCAGACGCTTGTCGTAGAAGTCGATGTAGCGTCGGTCTTTCCACACGACGAGGCTGTTGGCGACGCCGAGTTCGGGACGCTCGGGATCGGCTGGCAGCGGCAAGCCAAACACAACAGTGATGCCGTGCGATCCTTCGCGGCCGACCTTTTTGCCAGCATCGACGCAGGCCTCGACGAAGCCCTCCTGCAGCAGCAGATCCCGCGGCGGGTAGCCGCTGATAGCGAGTTCGGGAAAGACGCAAAGATCAGCGCCGGCTTCGCGCGCGCGGTCGAGGTACCACAGGATGAGCGCGGAGTTCCCGACGAGATCGCCGACGGTGGTGTTGATCTGCGCGAGCGCGATTCGCATCGGTGCATCCCTGTTGCTTGGCATCCGCGATGATAGAGCGGTTTATCGGGCCACACGGCCGAGATGTGCTGCGATCACATGCTCACGATGGCTTCTCAGAAGGCGTATCGGCGGCAACGCTCGCCGACTTTGCGACAGCCCGCCGTTGCAGCAGGCGATCGGGCCGGAGAACGAGCAATGCCGGGATCGCGAGGACGACGAGCACCGCCGAGTCGATGGCTGTCGTGGCAAGTGCGATGACGGCGACCGGATTCGAGTCGTCGCCTGTCCCCGTGGCCGTTGTATCGCTGGTCGCAACGAGCACCCCGGCAGCGATGAGCATCACGGCCTCGCGGATGCCGAGGTTGCCCGCGATGCTCAAGACGCCGGTGCCGAAGTACGCGATGGTGAGCAAGACCGCGCCGGTGATGCTGGTCTCATACCCCGCAGCCGATGCAACGAGCATGAGTCGCAACGCCTGCAACCCGAGATCGAAGACGCGGAGCGCAAAGCCAACTGACAGCCAACGCGGCGACGCGACCATCGTCACGCCGGTGTGCAACTCCTGGAAATGTTCGCTGCGGAGGATGCGCGACAGCGGGCCGATGGCGATGGGGTTGAGCAGGCGATGCAGCCTCGCGAGCCCCGGGCCGCCGGCGAATCGCCGCGCGACAAGCAGCACGCTGCCGAGCATGAATGCAATACCGACCACTGAGGTTGTGACCCACAAAGGATCGACGTTTTGTCGCCAGAGCGTTGCAAGGAGCAGCAAACCGAGCACCGCGAACAGCGGCACGGACACCGCTGCGAACCAGCCGCCGATCATCGCGAGCGGTACGCGGTCTCGGCGATGATGCACGAGCACCCGAAATGCAACGCTGAGCTTGAACGGCACAAGCGCGAGCAACGCTGCTACGACGTGCGTGGCGATGAGGCCGACGATCGATAGCCGACGCACCGGGCGGACGCCGGTCCAGAACGCCAGACCCTGCGTGGCGTGCGAGAGCAGCGTGACTGCGATGACAGCGACGATCTGCCATGGCGCAGCTGCAGCAAGCTTCTGCAACTCTGCGCGATTCTCAGCCGCGAGCGCGACGGAGATAACCCACGCAAATAAACCAAGTCCGACGAGCCCGCCGACGATCTGGACGGACGCGCCGATCCACCGACGTTGACGCGGCGTTGCTTCGGTGGTGTTCGCTTCGGCGGTCACTCGTCGCCGTCCACATCAGGCACCCGAAGTAGAATTTTCCGGCCGTTGCCATAGATCGCCACGGGCTGCCCGAGTTGCTCAGCCAGTGCTGCGAGAGCATCGCGCGACAGTGCTGGATCAAGCCAGCCGCTGTTGCCGAGTCGCGTGAGTTCGCCCTGATCGACGACGATCCACCGCACACCGGCATCACGCAGGCCGTCGAGCCACGCGGTCGGCTCATCGGGCAATTCCAGGATGAGCTTCGTGAGCAGGTTGCGGTCGTAGGTGGTGGCGTAGCGCACATCGCCCATGACATACAGCGGTGTCGCGGAGCCGACGAGCAGCACCGCACCGCGCGGGGCGG
>JBCCQU010000207.1:0-4977 GCA_039208875.1 Planctomycetota bacterium | reverse complement strand
GCACCTCGACCGCGATGTCGGTGAAATCGCAAAAGATGCCATCGACGCCGTAGGTACGCACGAACCGGCCGATCTCTTCCCGATCACTCCGAAAGGTGTATGGATAGACCTCCAAGCCGCGAGCCCGGCATTGCTTGAGCAGCCAGCCGTCGCGATACAGCTCGCCGTCACGCTCGATCGCCCGCTTGCTCGGCCCGAGACCAACACAAAACTCGGCAACATCGTCGAGCACCGATTCGCTCGGCGGCTCCTCACCGGTCAGATACACCAGCCGCACCTCGGCCCCGCGATCGTGCAACCCGCGCAACGCCTCCAAATCAAAGCACTGGATAATCGCCGGATCTTCAGTTTCGTCCAAGCCAAAGTCGGCGAGCACGTCCAGCACCGCATCCTCGACCGAGACGCCGGCCGCTGCATGGAAGGCCGGTGCCTTGGGCTCGGGGATGATGCCCACCGTTCGCCCCGATCGCTCGTTCAGCGCTTGCACCATGGCCACCGTCTCAACCAACGTCGCAACACCGAAGCCGTCCGGCGTTGCCCCACCCGGCCCGTGCCGACGCAACTGGCGTACTTCTTCAATCGTGAAATCGATCGCGTACCACTTGCCGTCGTCGCGAGCGCGATCGGGGAAGACCCGCTCCGCATCGGTCGTCTTTTCGAGCGTGAGATCGTGCGAGCAGATGGCAACGCCATCCTTGGTGAGCACGACGTCTGGCTCGATCATGTCGGCGCCGGCTGCATATGCGTAGGCGTAGGCTGCAAGCGTGTGCTCGGGCAGATACCCACTCTGCCCGCGATGGGCCAAGATCAGTGTCGGAGCGTCCGGCGTGTCGGACCCCGCCAAGGCAGTCGGCCAAAGCAAACACAGACAAGCGGCTACGAGAACAGCTCTGAGCATGCGGCACCTCCGAGGCCGCACACACTATCCGGTCTGGCCGCCCGAGGCTGACCGCCCGAACAGCCGACGCAGCACCGCCATCGCCTTCCGCTCAGCGACTTGCAGCCCGCGGCCGAACTTGCCCGTGCGGTGATGCAACGCGTGCACCCAACGCCTCGCGAACACAAACTCCGTCGAAAGCAACGCAAGCCCCGACGCCAGCAAGATCAGCCCGAGCGGGATCGGCAGCGGCAGCACCACCAAGCCCACCAGCATCATCGTGCCGCCGACCACGCCCACCAACAATCGGCGACCTTGGCGGCTCAGCAACTCCATGCGATATCACTCCAGCCGATCACACCCAAGCCCCTTCGCGGCCCAATCTGCAAACCGCACTCAGTGCCGGTCGTGCTTCTCGAATCGCCGATCAAGCACCCGACGAAGCTTGCCCGAAGCGTCCGCGATCGTGGCGTACAGATCCTCGCCCTCAGCCTCGACCACCACCGGATCCAGGCCCTTCGGCCTCGCTTCGATCATGCACCGCTTATCGTTCGGCCCCGGCTTCGACGCGTTGTGATCGCCAAGATGCACCTCGACCCGCGTCAGCCTCTCGCCAAACCGCCCGACCGACGAATCAAGCTCGGATCGCACCCGCTCGTCCACAGCGTCCGACCGACTCATGTCCCGATAGCTGATCTCGATGTGCATCGTGCTCCTCGCGAGCTTTGTGTTCCCATGTTGCAGACTGTTCAAATTCTACGAATGCCCGGCTCGACAGTTCTGCCGCTGCGTGTCTTTCGGCGTGCGATTCCACCGATTGCAGCCGGCGCAAACCGCCGAGCCTGACGAGACCGATCCGGGCAATTTCAGACACCGATTACCGAATTGAAGCCGTGGTTCCGCAGGCGGCGGTCACCAATTATAAATCATGTTCAAAGCCGCAATCGTTCTCTTCATCTACGCTGCCCTTCTCGTCGCCGTCGGTCTCGTGGCCTTCCAGGTCGCACCGCCCGAAGCCAAGTCGCGAGCCATCACCGCTGTCATCATTCCGACAGCCGCCGCGACACTCACCGTCGTCGCCGGCGTGCTGTGCGTGCTCGGCAAGCGCAACCACAAGCTCGGCATGATCGGCGTGCACGTCGGCCTGCTGCTGCCCGTGCTCTTCACTGCCGCCGTCGGCTTCCAAGGCTTCAACCGAACCTCGGCCTACCTCGAGGCGTGGCAAGTTGTCGAAGCGCAACGCACCATCGCCGGTGCCGAAACAGCCGATGCGGAAGCTGCTGACGACAGCGCCGAGGCAGCGCTCGCCACGCCGCCGTCACAACTCGCCAAACCCGACAATTTCTCCGATGAGCAGTGGGAAGACACGATCAACGCCACGCAGACCGGCTACCTCGTGTCAACGCTCTGGGCCATCGTCTCACTCAGCATCCAGTGCCTTGTCAGCCTGCTCGTCCTCAGGCCGAAGCCAGCGCCAAAGCCGGCCACCGACTCAGAGTCGGCCTCGGCATAACCGAACAGCCCCGCCTCAACCCGCTGGCGAAAGCTCCAGCGTCTCGTGTGTCCACTGCAGCCACTGCGATTGCTGCTCGTGTCCGTCGTCGCGCGCTGTCGCGATCATCTTGGCGAACAGATCATCCCAGTACGCCTCGTCATCGAGCCCCCGCTGCGACCCCAGCCCGCCTGCAAAGTTCGCCTCGAAGCACTCGTCGTGATAGCGGTCGATCAGCCCGACATAGACCGACCGGTGAGCCGACCAATCAGGGCAGGTTCGCTCCAGCAATCGCTCAGCCTCCGCCCGCACTTCATCAGACAACGCCGCCCGCGCCTGCGCCCGCCATACCAACACCGCAGCCGCCACCGCGAGCACCAACACCACGCTGACAATCCGCGCCTTCACGATCAACACTCCCCGGATCGACACGCCGGAACACGTGCACCGTCGACCCGCGCCAGCCTACCGAAGTCGCCGTCACCGACCCGAAGCGAGCAGCAACGCCGAGCAATCGTGCACACCGGCCAACGCCCACCGCCCCTCGGCTTCCAACAGCCAAACGTCGTCTCCCCAGAACGCGTCCTCGAATTCAATGACGTGCCGAAGCTCAACCTCGAACGCATGCATTGGGTCGTGTTCGCGAAACCCGACAACGCTCGTTGACACATCGAGCTGGTGACGCGCGACAGCATCCGCGATCGGCTCAGTCCAGCCACGGAACGCACCAACTGTGCGCTGTCGGTGCTTCGCAACTCGCTTAGCGACGCGATCAACAAAGGTTGTCCAACGCCGCGTCGGCGGCAGCCCGAGCGACACAACCAATCGCTCGACCATCGTTTCAAGATCACCCTCATCCACCACGCGAACACTCGGCGGGCTGCGATGCTTTGATTCAAACGCCTCGACGAACCCAGCCTCGCCTGCTGACGACAAAACCTGATACGCCCACATAACCCGCCTCTCCGGTGGCACGTCCATCTCCGGCCACAACTGCGTCACGTTCGCATCAAACGGCGGGAAGGCGACTGTCGGAAACCAATCGAGATACCTCACGCCGAACCTCAGCTCGACAGCTTCCAGCAGCTCCGACCAACCCTCCATATCTTCATTGAACTCGATAACGAATTCGTCAGCCAGCGCGAATCGAAGGCACAGCACATCGAAGCTGACGCCGTCGAGTTTGCAAGCATCGATGCGACGTACGCGTGCCCACATCGCTCACGCCGCCGTCGGTCGCTTGCTGTTGACGAGCGATCGAACGCCCGCCCGCAGTCGCTTGTAGACCACCCACGACACCCAGCCGATACCCATGACGAGGCCGATCAGGATCACGACAGCGACGCCGACCCGCCACCAAATGAGCGGCGCATCCTGTCGCAATCGCACAGCGTCGTCAATCACGCCCGAGTCTGCAATTTGCATAAAGGCCGGCACGGTCGCAGCTTCCTCGTCTTCGCCAATGAAGAACGTCACAAGCTCCACATACCCGTGCTGCGTGAAGTGCTTGGACGAGTAGTACCCAACCTCCCATTCTGGTGGCCGCAGGCCCTCCAGATCAAGAACGCGATGTCGCTGATCATCGAACTTATCTGGCAGTCCCTCAGGATCTGCGTTGTCCGCAAAGGAGACTCGCACGTGCTCCCACGATCGAGCCGATAAGTCGTACCAGTAGACGCCAACCGACTGCGCATCGTCATTCAACCCATCAATGAGAACAGCCAAAAGCTCCCCGTCGGTCTCCGCAGCTCGGTCTCGGAAGGTCTTGTTGTTAATTGCGTGTGCGTCGCCCGCGGTAGCAGCATCGACCGATTTCCAGCCGGCCGGCACGTCAAACGACAGGCCACGTTCCGGAAAGACAAGCCGATGCCGGTCGTCGAGACGCCGTGCCGCATCGAGACTGAACGACGCAATTGCTGCTTCGATCATCGGAACAAGCTGTTCGCGAGCTTCGGTTGGAAAGGAGCCCGAAACGTCTATGTGCCCGTTCTTGAAGAAGAATCTCGCGCTGACGGCTTCGATCATCTCGCCGTCATCTGATTCGATCTTGTGCCGCAAGCCGACCCGGTGCGCCGCGTGATCAAGTTCAAATCCAGCGGCTTCACCGCGAAAGTGCTCGCGAAGCAACGCAATCTCTTCATCAAGGCCGCCCGCTGAGAGATCCTCGTGCACCTTCGCGATGTCTGCCCACGATAGCTCGGCGTAGTCGCCGGCCCGGTACCGAACAACGACATACGGCTCGTAGCCATCCATCAAAGCGACTTTGAACCCAACGATCGACTCGCCGCCGGCGTCACGCCCGATGCGTTCTGCTCGGACCTGACGCCATTCGCTTTCAAGGGCCAGTTCCGCGGGAGTCATCCGAATCCAGCCCTCGGGCGGCACAAACTCAAACCCGAGTTCGTCGTCGCGGAAGACCTCTTGACTGTGCGCGCACACAACACAGACCGACCACAACAGCACAAACCACGCCTTCACCATGGCCAGCCTCCCCGACGAATCTGTCACACGATGCGATCTTCCTTCGCGATCCCAAGCGCCGGCCGCACATCCACCTGCACCAGCGTCTCTGCACCCTGCAGCTTCTTCGCAGCGTCCGCATCCACAT
>JBCCQU010000206.1:0-4977 GCA_039208875.1 Planctomycetota bacterium | reverse complement strand
CGCTGAAGTCAAAGGCCAAGAAGGCCCCGAGATCGATCTCGTTGATCTCGAACTGCAGTTCCGCGGTGCCCGAATCCCACGGATTGTCGGCGAAAACCGGTCCGCCGCCGATGCTCACGCTCTGCGTCACGCTCTCCAGAACGCCGCTGTTCACAGCAAAGATGGTGAGGTCGACGGTGTCGCCTGTAAAGGTGAGGTTCTGAGCCGCAGCGGAACCGGCAGCAAGAACAACGGCAGCAATCGTGGTCTTCATCTCTCTTCTCCTATGCCTTCGGCCGTGGGCCGAGTACAGATCGTCTCGCCTGCCCCGCAGACTCTCGAAATTTAACCACTGCCGCCGATCTGCAAAACCGGAAAATCAAGGAAAGTTCGTATAACTTTTCAGGGGACCTGCACGATCGAGGCTGGGCACACCACGCTCGTAGGAGCTGTTTACACAGCATATGGTGCCTGCAGCAGCCGCATGCACATCGGGTAGCGGTACCAGCGGCCCGAACGCCCCGCTTCGATGCCGCGGATGCTGCCGACGATGCCCAGAATGACCACGCCGACAGCCGCGAACGCGCTCAGGCCGCACGTGAACGGGAACAGGATCGACGCCAGCACGCTGTAGACGATCAGCGAGATGTGGAAATTCACCGCCTCGCGGCCGTGGTCGTCGATAAATGCCGATTGCCCACGCCGCGACTGCCACATCACGATCGGCATGATGATCGCAAGGCCGCCCGTGACCGAGAGCGCAAGCACCGACGCGTGCATCCACGCGGTGTAGGTCCGCTCGTTGCCAGCCGTCGTGATGGTGTCCGCGTCGGACATAATCCCCTCGCTCGCAGCACAGCCGCGGGTCAATCGCCCGCATCGCACCGCCTGTAACGGATCATTGGTGATTCACCCCCGCGGATTGCAGGGTGTCGGTCGCCGTCCGGCATCGCGAGCCGCGACGGGCGCACAAAAAACCGGGCGGGTCGTCAAACGACGCCGCCCGGCGTGAGTGGGTGGCAGATTTAGATTGCGATAACAGTGCCACGCGATGGGCGATCCGCCAGCATGCTGGGCGATTTTCGTACCCGGCGGCAAGATCCCTGGCCATCGCTTCGACCCCGGCCCTCGCGAACGCGCCAAATTTCCGTACCGGCCGGGATTTGTAACGAAACTAATCGGCGACTCGGCGGTTAGGCCACATCGTCATATCGCAACGGCACATCCGCCTCGACCGCCCGCGCGAGCACCCGCCCCAGCACCATGTCAGTCGCATATGGCGGCACGCCCGTGCCGGGCCGCTTGAACGTCAGGTCCGACGCCTCGATCTGATGGCCGGCAGCCAGCGCGCGCCTCGTCACGATCGACTGCCGACTCACTACGCGCACGTCGCGTTCTTCCTCGGCGATGGTCTTGCCCGGGTCGAGCCCTTCCCGCCAAGCTTTGGCGGTCGCCGTGGTTCGCCGTTCTGCACCATGGCGTGCGCGCTCGATGTACGCGGGCAGTTGCAGCAGTGGAGCCGAGGCTGCGTGATCCGGCCCGGGCCGAGATCGATCGTCGGTCACGTGCCGTTCCAGAATGACCGCCCCGGCCATTGTCGCGCGCTGGGCGCCGGCAGCCGAGCCGAGCCCCAGCGGGTGCCGATGATCGCTGTAACCCACTGGCAGACCCGTAGCCTGCGCGAGCGTCGCGATGCCGCCGAGTGACTCCTGCTCGGCCGGGTAATTGCTCACGCATTGCAGCACCGCGAGGCGATCTCGCACGCCGCCCAGCCAGCCGTTGTCAGCCGTCGCCGCGCCGTCCGTGCCAACAGCCCGCGTCACCTCGTCCAGCGTGCTCGCACCCGTGCTGACGATGACTGGTCGGCCCGTCGCACCGAGCCGATCGAGCAACGGCTTGTGGATGATGTCCGGGCTCGCCGTCTTGTACGCATCCCACGGCAACCGGTCGGCGGCATCGACAAGCTCGACGCTGAACACGGTGACGATTGCGTGGATGTCGCACGCGTGCGCGCGCTCCACGACGGCAGCCAGCGCATCAATGCTCAGCTCGAGTCGGCGGAGCATCGCGACCGGATCGCTCTCGCCCGCAGCCTTCTGATACGCAGCAAGCTTGGACGCCGACGACAACAGCCGATCAGTCTCGAAGTATTGAAACTTCACCGCGTCAGCGCCCGCTTCAGCCGATCGCTCCACCAGCATGAGCGCACGGTCCGCGTCGCCGTCATGATTCACGCCGATTTCCGCGATGATGTACGGCGGGTGGCTCGCCCCTATGCCGCGATCAGCGATGCGCATACGCGTAGCCCTCAGCTCGCCGATCGCAACGCGCGTCGCGTTTCAGCTTGTGTGCTCAACACCGCCTCAGCCACCGCGAGATCGACAGCGTCGTCGATATCGATCACGGCCCTCGCGTCGTCACCGCTCACGATGCCGCGGCGATCAGCACCAAGAAAATCGTGCGGCCCATCACACGCTGCAAACAGCGCGCGCCGGGAGACAACACACACGCCGCCATCGGGTACGTACGCGGGCGGTAGGTCCTGCCGGCGATACACGCCGTGATTCAGCACGTCGCCCTGCCACGGCAGAACTCTGCCCGCGTCATCATCAAGCCGGGCCGTCCACCACGGATGGTGCTTGCCGACCGGCAGGTAGCTCTGCACCGCGTCGCAACCGGTGTCGCGCAGCATGCGCACAGCCCGGTCGGTCAGGTCGGCCGGCCGCACCGGCACGTTGCCATAGAGCATCGCATAGCCCAGCGGCGTGTTACCCATGCGTTCCTCGATAGAAATCGCCGCATCCCGGAGAGCATCATCAACGCGCGCGGTGTCGGTCGCCAGGTCAGTAGGGCGATCGTGAACCGCAACACCGAGGCTGCGGGCGATGTCTTTGGCGTGCTCGTCATCGGTCGAGAGCACAACGCTCGCGATCTCATCCGAGTTGTGCGCATGTTCCAGCGTCCATTGCACGCACGGCTTGCCCGCGATCGACCTTGTGTTCTTGCCGGGCAGTCCCTTGCTGCCGCCGCGCGCGAGAACGATCGCGATGATGCTGTTGTTGTTGCTCACGCTGCCACTTCCCGCGTCGTCGGCTTGGGCTCGATGTCCGCAGCCTGCTCCGCCAAACGTGATCGCAGCACCGTTTGCCAAACCTCCGACAGCGGCAGCGACGTCGCTTGAAGCCCGGCCCGCGTTGCAAAGTCCGTTGCGTCGATGAGCGCTCGGCCGTCGCTTCGGATGCACAAGCGAGTGCGACTCAGCCGTTCGCGTGCGAGTGCGGGCAACGCGATCGGCTCGATGCGATCGCCGACTTGCGCGCGCGGCAATGGATCGATCACGCAACAGCCGGCCCGCATCAGCCAGTGGTCGTAGAACTGTTCGAGCTCGTCGTACACAGCGTCGCACCGCGTGATGCGCGGCACGACCCACATGCCGTCGCCGGCCTTTGTGCGATCAGCCGCGATGGCGAGCAAGGTCTCGATGTTGTTGATCGCGCGGTCGTAGCCATCAATGCCGGCCAGAGCTTGATACGTCTTGCGAGATGTTGCCAAGAGGTCAACGCTCACGATGTCCGCACCAGACTCGGCCAACTGGGTACCAGCATCATCGAGCAAGTCCGTGCACACGTGCACAGTGCCTACGCCGGACGCCTTGGCATGCTCGATGATCGCGAACACGCCCGGGTGCAGGAGCGGATCGCCCGCGCCCGCGAGCGTCAGCACAGCGTTCGTGTCGAGCCGGGCGAGCTCTGTTGCGAAACGCTTGGCGAGCGCTGTATCGATCGTGTGCCGCTCGGGCTGTTCGTCAGCGTTCCAGTGCAACCGGGCCAGCCTGCCGCCGGTGTGCCGGCCCGGGCAAAGCTCCAGCACAAGCTCGGCGGGTGCGTCGGGCCGAACAGTGCGCGCAAGCTGTGCGATGTGCTCTGCGTCTGCAAAGGGCTCTGATTGCTGAGTGATTGCAGCGCCGATTTGGCTTGTCGCAGTGCACGCGAGCATCGCGTCACGCATCGCCGGCGATACATGAACGCAGTGCGACTTGCCCAAGAGATCGAGCTGCGGAGCCACCGGCACGTAGTTCAGCAGTGTGCCGACCGATGACAACAACCACGGCGCGTCCGCACCTCGTGTGATTTCCTCAGCAATCGTCTTGCTTACGAGCACGGGCGCGAGCCCGACGCCGGCTGCTGCGAACGTGATGCGAAACTTGTCCGGCGCTTGCCGATGCCGCGCGATGATGTCGTCGGTGGTTGCCGGATCGAGATATGACCAGTCTGTGCCGATAAGCAGAGCTGCATCAAGGTCGAGCTCGTTGACAGCTTCGTCGAGCCGCTTGGGGTCGTACAAGCTGTCGGCTGCGGTCGCGTTACCCAGGCCGCCCCGCCAGTGATGCGGCGACAGTGCGCGCGCGTGACGCACAAGCGATCGACGACCTTCGTTGATAGCGTTGGTCGGCTGCATGCAGACAACATCGAGGCCGTCGATGTTGATAGCGGAGCGCACCGATTCGGGCGTCGATGTCAGCAACACGACTCGGTCCAGCTCTGTGCAAGCTGCTAATCGCTGCAGCGTTCTCGGCAGGTGCTCGCGGGCCTGCTCGGTGGCGAGATCGAGGTCGATCACCGCGGCGATGCTGAGGGGGCGCGTGCCGGCCACCTCCGTACCTTCCAGCTTCGCCGCAAGGTCTGCTGTCACATCGGCTGCGTCGTCGGCCTCGGGCGTGGCATCCGTCGGCTTCGGATCGCGCGTCAGCTTCTCGCCCGTCTTCATGGCCTGCTCGGTCTGCTCCATCAGCTCGGCGATGGCCTCCGCAGCGTCGGCTGTCCATTCCACGTTGCTGATGTCGCGTTCGATCTGCGCACGCTGCCGATCTTCGCCAGCGAGTGCGCGCAGCTCGATCAAGCGATCGGCCTTGTAGCGGCGGAGCGATCCGGTCTGGTTGATGTATTGCACGAGCGGCCAGGCCGGCGCGAGCTGTTTGATGTCATCGCCCGTTCGGCG
>JBCCQU010000205.1:0-4992 GCA_039208875.1 Planctomycetota bacterium | reverse complement strand
GTTCCTGACAACCCCGGACCCGAGCGTAACGCCTCCAGAGTCGAATCAAACACCAAGGACAACACGGCATGAGAGTGAACTGCTTGCACTGCGGCCACGCGTTTGGACTAGATGTGTCGTACAGCGACTACGAGGGGATGCTCCGCTGCCCGACGTGCGGCGGGCTGCTCGATGCTCGCATCGAAGACGGGCTGATCCGCAGCGTACGGCTCGGCATGCTGGCCTCGCCTCCGACTCAGGCAGCGGAGCCGTCGCGCGAGCCAATTGCACGGCACGCGTCCGACCTCTCCAATGAAGCCGAGCATCGGGAGGCAGCATGAACAACCACGACCATCCCGCGGATCAAGCACGGCCCAAGGCCGGGCAGTCCCCGCTCTACATCTATGCGTTCTGCGGGTCGCGTTTCGACGCCGATCACATCGAGGGCGTGGGTGATCAGGGCGTCCGGTTCATTGAGCGCGCCGGGATCTTTGCTGCGGTCAGCGACGCGCCGCCCGGTCGCATCAGGCCGAGGCGTCACCTGCTGCGAACGCACCAGCACGTCCTTGCCTCGCTTGCCGCATCGATTCCAACGCTGCCCGCGGCGTTCGGGTTGGTTGCCGCGTCGCCCGACCTTCTTGCGGCGGCGATCGAAGAGAACGCAGATGATCTTCACGCAGAGCTTGAGCGTGTCGGGCGTTGCGTTGAGATGGACGTCCGGCTCGGAAGGGATGCCGCCCGCGTCTTCGACCATCTCGTCTCGGTCGACGAGACGCGGCGGGCGATGCGTAGCGAAATGGTCTCGCTCGGAGACGAGGCACCCCATGACCTGCGTGTCGAGGTCGGCCGGCGCGTCGAGTACGTGCTGACCCATCACCGAGAGTCCGCGCGCGACGCGATCATCCGCGGTCTCGAGCCGGTGTGCCGTGAGATCGAGTTGGCCGAGCCCTCGTCCGAGAGCGATCTGGTGTGCCTAGCGGCCCTGATCGGCCGCGACGAGCGGTCTGCCTTCGATGCTGCGATCGAATCGCTGGCGGAGGCATTCGACGAGTCGCACGTGATCCGCATCGCAGGGCCGTTTGCGCCGCACAGCTTCCTTGATCTGCATGTTGACCTCTCGAACAGCCGCGTCGCGGATGCAACCGAAAGGGCGGCGTGATGTTCATTCTGGATGATCTTGCGCTCGCGCCATTGAAGGGCTTTATGTGGCTCGTGCGTGAGTTGCACGGCGCGGCGGAACGCGAGTTCGCGGACGAACGCGAACGCGTGATGCGGCAGCTCCAGAGCCTGCACATGAAGCTTGAGGCCGGTCAGATCGATGAAGCTGCGTTCGAGGACGAAGAGGCCCTGCTGCTCGACCGGCTCGATGAGCTCGACGGCCTCGCTGTGGTGGACAGCATTGACGAAGACGATTCTGTGAAGCGAGTGTCAGACTCCGACGCACAGGCTGAAGAACGTGCAGCGTGAAAGGAAACCAGGCGATGGCGACGAGCTGTGATGATGGAGCGGTCGATGGACCCGCGTTCCTGCAGGGAGATACCCCGCCGGTTCTGATCTTCGGCGGCAAGGGCGGTGTCGGCAAGACAACATCGGCGGCCGCGACCGCGTTCGCACTCGCCCGGCTCAACCCGTCGGAGTCGGTCGTGCTTGTGTCCACCGACCCTGCGCACTCTGTTCGCGACGCTGTCGCCGATGCGGAGATTCCGACGAACCTGAGAGTGGAAGAGCTGGATACAGACGCCGAGCACGCAGCGTTTATGGATGCAAACGCGACCGTGCTGCGAGAGATCGCCAGCCGCGGCACGTTCCTGGACGACACGGACATCGAGCGGTTCCTGGATCTTTCGATCCCCGGGGTGGACGAGCTTATGAGCTTCGTCCGGCTCGCTCGATGGTTCGAGGACGAAGAGGCCGACCGGTACGTGATCGACACGGCGCCCACTGGGCACGCGCTGCGTCTGCTCAGCATGCCGGATGTGACACGGGGCTGGATGGGTGCGATCGAGGCGCTGCTCGGCAAGCACCGGTACATGGCCTCGGTCTTCGGCGGCGGTGCAGACGACGGCGTTGAATCGTTCGTCGACGATCTGCAGACCGTCTTCGATAACATCGCGGCGGTGTGGACCGAGCCCTCGCTCACGCAGTTCGTGCCGGTGTTCAACGCCGAGCGGATGAGCATCGCGGAGACCGAGCGGCTGCTCGAGTCGCTCGATGAGCTCGGGATCGCGGCGCCGGATGTGGTCTGCAACCGGCTGGTGCCCGCCGATGCGTCGGGATCGCTGGCCGAGCTGCGTTCGCTTCAGGCGGCCGCCCTTGCGGAGCTTCCCGAACGGCTGTCATCCCGCACGATCGTCGGACTGCCGCTCGGCGCGGCCGAGCCACGCGGCGACGCATTGAACGGCTTCTTTGATCGCACAATCGAAGCCGGTTCTCTCGTTGGCGGTGATGTACAGCGCTCGGACCAACGCGTCGCAGGGGGCGTTCCGCTTGCCGGTCGTTTCACGCTTGTTGCCGGCAAGGGCGGCGTGGGAAAGACAACCATGTCGTGCGCGTCGGCGCTCCGGCTGTCAACGCAAGGCCGGCGCACGCTCATCATCTCAACCGATCCGGCTGGCTCGCTCGGCGATGCGCTTGGGGTGGATGTCGACCGGGATGTTGTGCACATCACACCCCGCCTCGATGCGATGCAGCTCGACGCGGACGCGGAGCTCGAATCGCTCAAGACCGATTACGCCGATGAGCTCGAAGGCTTCTTTGACGGTCTTGCGATGGAACTGAGCTTCGATCGCGAGGCGCTCGAGAATCTGCTAGAGCTTGCGCCGACGGGCTTGGACGAGGTCATGGCGCTCGTGCGGATGACCGAGGTGCTCGAAGCCGCGGGCGACGACGCGTACGAGTCGATCGTGATCGACACCGCGCCGACCGGGCACACGCTCAGGCTGCTCGACCTGCCGGAAGTCGTGCAGGCGTGGCTCGAACAGATCTTCGCTGTGCTGCTGAAGTACCAGGACATGATCAGCCTGCCGAGGCTCAACGATCGGCTGCTGAGGCTGTCGCGAGGTCTCAAGAGCCTGCGCGAGCTGCTCGGCGACCCTGAGCAGACGACGCTGCTCGCGGTCACCATCCCGACCCGACTGGCGGTGGCGGAGACGGCCCGGCTTGTCGATGGTGCAAGACGCCTCGGCGTTCCTGTTTCGGGTGTGATCGTGAACCAGGTGACAAGTGCCGGGGAAGACGAGGTCTCCGCGGCGATCGGTGCGAGAGAGCGGCGGGAGATCGAGACACTTCGGGATGCGCACGCGTCGCTCCCTCTCGCCACCGTCTACAGGTGCGGTGATCTGCGGGGCGTTGCCGCGCTCGCGGCGCTCGGAGAGAGGCTGATCGCATCAACATCGACGGCGAGTGAGGCGGCATAAACGATGGATGAGACCCATTCACAACCAGCGAAGCGTCTGAAGCTTCGGCGACGCACGGTCGAGCGGGCTGGGCCGCCCTGCGAGGTTCAGCCGAGTGATGTATCGCTCACCGAGACACTCGATCGCGTTTTGGCTCGCGGGATTGTCGCGCAGGCCGAGGTTGTCCTCGCCGTCGCGGATATCCCCCTGGTTTATGTCGGGCTTCAAGCGTTGGTGTCTTCGGTCGAGACCGCTCGAGAGGTCATGCCGCAGAGGTGTTCGTCTCAAGCAGGCGATGAGTTTGGCCGGGAGATAAGCCACGTACAGGTCCCTGCTACCAAGTCAGGGAGCGTCCACACATGATAACGAAGACAATAACAGAATGTGAGCCCGAAGCGAGAGGTGTGACTGTGGAAAGTGATTCGCCGTCCACGGCAACGCCCCGTGTCGACATCAATGAAGACACGGTCGGCAAGGGCCTGGCCCAGCTCGTGCTGACTGTTGTCAGACTCTTGCACGAGCTGCTCGAGAAGCAAGCCCTGCGGCGAGTCGATGCGGGATCGCTGAGCGATGAAGAGATCGACCGGCTCGGCCGGACGCTGCGCGCACAGTCCGAGGCGATCCGCGAGATGGCCGAGCGCTTCGGTCTGAGCGTTGACGATCTGAACCTGGACCTCGGGCCCCTGGGAAAGGTGCTGTAACCGCATGGCAGTGATCCGAAACAACCCGGCGCATCAGACCAACTCGACCAACGTCGCCGATCTGCTCGAGCGCATCCTGGACAAGGGTGTTGTGATCGCGGGCGATATCAAGGTCAGTCTGCTGGACATCGAGCTGCTCACGGTGCAGATTCGTCTCGTTGTGTGCTCGATCGATAAGGCGAAGGAGATGGGCATGGACTGGTGGGCGAACTCGCCGGTGTTCGGCAACGAGCCGAAGCTGCCCGCTTCGGAAAAGGCAGAGGTCGCTGCTCTCACCGAGCGTCTGGCCGTGCTTGAGTCGCAGCTTGCGGAACGCAAGCCCGAGCAGGCGGGGCCGCAGCAGGTTTCTGCCGGGACAACGTCGGCATGAGCCGCACGCTGTATGTCATCCCGATCGTTCACGCGGAGGCGGATCTCGGCAGGATCGCGGGCACGCTGCGAGCGCTGTCCAGCGATGAGGCCTGGGCCGAGAAGCAGCGGGCGGTCGGCGACATGTGGAACCGGATCGCGGCGTGGTGCCGGGCGGTCGATCCGGAGCGGTTGTTCATCTTTCAAGACGGGCTGCCCGACGATCCCGTGGCGGAGAGGATCGTCGAAGACCTCGCCGTGCAGGGCAGCCCGAACCACCGCGTGATACGGGATCTGCTTCGGCGAGGAGCGGTACTTGTTGGCACGGAGCCGCCCGATTTGTTGCTTCGCGAGTACGAATACGCGTGCTCGGCGGCTCGGGCGGCGGAGACGGGCACGCCGGTACACCAAGGCGCGGATCGGAACGCGATCACGCTGCTCGAACTCCGTGACCGCGCGATCGCGGCCAGGATCGACGCGTCGCTCAGCAAGGGTGACCGCGGCGTGCTGTTTGTCGGCATGCTGCACGACGTCACTTCCAAGCTGCCCGCAGATATCGACGTTTTGTT
>JBCCQU010000204.1:0-5009 GCA_039208875.1 Planctomycetota bacterium | reverse complement strand
TCGGCGGTGACGACGTAGCCGGTGATCGGCGGCACGCCACCGATGCCGCGGAGCGTCTCCGTCGACGATGACACGGCCGGGCTGAACGGGTCGCCCTCCCAGATGAGCGAGCGTTTGATGGTGCGTGCTTCTTTGGTGAAGATCTGCGGCAGGGTTGCGAGCTGGTTGTTTCGCACTTCGTAGAAGCGGCCGCCGGTGATCGTGGCCATGTCTTGCAGCGTGCGGAGGTCGCGTCGTGAGTGCGGGTTGACGCCGACCGCTGAGATGGTGATGCCGGCTGCCGCGAATTGCCGAAGGATGCCGCGCGATAGCGATGGATCGCCGTCGGAAATGACGATGGTGTGGCGTTGGCCGGCGTTGACGCCTTGCAGACCAGAGAGCGCGAGCTGCAGCGACGGGTCGAAGTTCTGCATGTCGCCGAAGGTCAGACGCTCGATGGCTCGTTTGGCAGCGGCGCCGTCGCCCTTGAGCTGCATGGGCAGGGCGAAGTCCATGCCGGTCTGCCAGTTGAGCTCGATGATGCCGACGAAGTCGAGCCGGCTGAGCGCATCGACCGCCGCGTTGGCGACCTGCTTGCCGTAGAAAACGCCTTGCGGAATCTCGACCGAGTGCACAATGATGGCGAGCGCGCCGCGCGGCAACTGTCGTTTGCTCGGCGGATCGAGGCGGATCGGCAGCGTTTCTTCGACGGGCGATCCGATCCAGCCGCCCGCGCCGAAGGCTCGGTCGCCGCCGATCATGACGAGGCCGCCGCCGGCGTCGTGCACGTACTGACGCATCGCTTCTTGCTGCGTCTGGCTGAAACCGAACGCTTCTTGATTGACGAGGATGACCGCGTCGTAGGCGTTGAAGCCGGCGAGATCGGTGGGTGCTTCGGCTGTGGAAACGACCGTGCAGGAAATCTCGGCGTCGCGAACCGCGCGCACGAGCAGGGCCGACTCGTCGACCTCGGTATCGGCGTTGCGGACAACAAGCACGCGGCCCTCGCCGGTCACGAACGTCACGCCGAGTGCGCGGTTGTTCTCGCCGATGGAGTCGCCGACTGGCGTCGTGGAGCCGCCGATCGTGGGCTCGTACACAGCTTCGAATCGGAGTGCGCCGTCGTCGATGACGGGCACCGGCACTGTGAGGAAGTTGTCGCCGCGTGTGAGCGCACGCTCGACACCGAAGGCCGGCGAATCCGGATCGAGATCGAGCGGCTGATCGTTGAGCAGGATGTTGATGCGGCCGGAGGTCGGGCGCGTCGCGGTGACCTTGACGACGAGGTTGATCGTCTCGCCGAGGCGGGCGACCGGCGGCACATCCACGCGATCGACCACGACTTCGCTTTCGTAGATGTACTCGATCGGGAAGACGTCGATGGGTATGCGCGCAGCCCGCGCGGCTTGGGCGGCTCGCAGCAGGTCGCCCTCGGTTTCGTTGCCGTCGGAGGCGAGCACGAATCGCTGCGCGGCGTCCTGGCTTGCGGTGGCGATGCCGAGCTGTACAGCATCGGCGAGGTTGGTGCCATCGGTTGCGCCGAGCGAGCGACGCTCGAGGATTTCCGCACGCTGACTCGGCAGCGTTTGCACGAGCGCGTTCTTGGCAGCGGTGATGTGCCCGAGCTTGTCGCCCTCGCGGCGATCGCCCTGCGACGCGAGCTCGACATACTCATCGACCGCGGCCCGGCTCTCGATCGGCACCGATCGGCTTGCATCGAGGATGACCGTGACCGCGACGGACTTGCTCTCGTCGCGGGTGCTCGGCTCGGCAAGGGCAGCCACGAGCAATGCGATCACGATGAGCCGGATCACGAGCGCAGCCTTGCGCGACGCGCCGCTGAGGTCGCTCAGGCTCTTTCGGCCGATGATGATTGCCAGCGCCCAAAGCACCGGCGCGAGGATGAGCCAGATCGGCGTGTCGAATTGCACGGGGCCGACGATGAGCGAGGCCAGCGTCGGGGAGGCGGTCGGCATCACGCGCCACCCCCAGCCGACGAAACCGCGGTCAAAGGCTCGGGCCTATCCGTCGGCTTGGCGAAGCTCTGCACGCGGTGGTTGCCGGAGTCGAGCACAAAGACGCGATCGTTCATGACCGCGACCGACCACGGATACGCGAATTGGCCAACGCCTCGGCCGGGCTCGCCCCAGATGCCGAGGCAGTCGCCTGTATCGAGATCGATGCGTTGCACACGCGAGTTGCCAAACTCGGACACGAGCACCGTGCCATCGCCGAGCAGTTCAAGCCCGTGCGGGTGGCGGAACGCTCCGGGCGTGGTGCCGGGGTCGGGCGAGGTCGCACCGATCCACGCGATGAGTTCGCCATCGAGCGTGAATCGGCCGATGCGATGGTTGTTGACGTCGGAGATCACAAGCTCGCGGCGATCTTCATCGAGCACGATCTGCTGCGGCCGATTGAACTCGGCGCCGGGGCCGCCGCCAAATGTGCCGAACGTGAACAAGGGTTGGTAGTCGGGCGAGTACACGACGATGCGGTCGTTGCCGCCGTACTCGCTCACGTAGATGCGATCGATCGCGCCGGTGGCATCGCGGAGCACCGCGACATCGGTGGGATAGATGAACTGGCCGATGTCGTAGCCGAACTCGCCGAACTCGGCGATCGTCTCGCCGGAGCCTTCGGCGTCGGTCGGCGGCCGCTGCACCAGCACGCGGTGTTGGTGGGTGTCGGCGATGAACAGCAGTGGGCCTTGCTGGTCTTCGATAATCGCGAGACCGACGGGCTTGCCGTTGTCGTGCTTGGGTGTCTTCCAGAGCGCGAGCGATTTGCCCGAAGCGGGATCGATGCGTTGCACGCGGGCAGCCTTGTCGATCACCCAGAGCTCGTTGCGGCCGGCTTCGAGCACGCGGGGGTAGTGGTACGCCCCCGGGTAGGTGCCGAGGCCGCCGAAGGTGTCGGCATCGACGACGCGACCACCGGCGGGGGCCGGATCGGAGCAGCCTGCGATGGGAGCAACAAAGCACGCGATGCATGCGACGGCAGCGCCTGCCGCCCGACGGAGCGGCCCTGCTGCAGCGGGCTTGGCGATTCGATCGCGGCTTGGGTTCATGCTCGGTGCATCCGCCAAATAGGATAACGATGTTCTTTGTAACGATTCGGCCGTTACCGGTTGCCCGAGCGATTTGGCGATCGGCCAAGGCTGGCCGCGACCGTGACCGCCGCCGCCAGCAGCCCGCTGCCGAGCACGATCGCGAGCGTGAGGCGGGCCAGATCGTCATCGCGGGCGAAGTGCAGCAGGCCGAGCATCGTCCGCGAGAGTGATCGCGACCCGGGCGGCTGAAGGCGAACGGCGGCCTCGATCTCGTGCAGCGAGAGCATTGCGACGATGACCGCGACGGCCAGCATCGCGCCGAGGTGCGCACCGGTGACCGAAGACAGAAAGCCGCGCGGCCCGGTGGCGCCGTCGACCGCCCGCATGCGGGCGAGGTCTCGCGGCTCGGACGCAGCAAGCCAGAGCCCGACAGCCGCGGCGAGCGCACCGAAGCGGGCGATGTGGGCCAGCACCGTCCATGCGTGACTATCGCGAAACGCCAGGCTGGAGGTCGAAGCGATGGCATCGCCGACGAGCACGCCCGGCGTGAGCGCACCGAACACGAGCAGCACGAGCCACGCGCGCGCAACCCACGCGCCGCGAACGCCGGAAGCTGCAGCTCGCCAAGTTGCGAGGCACAGCACGCCCGCGACGAGCCCGACTACAGCCGCGAGCACAGCGCTGGACACCAACTCGCGGCTGAACTCGGGCAGTGCGCTCGCGACGGCCGAGATGACCGATTCGCTGCGGATCGAGGTGGCGAGACCGGCTGCGGGCAGCACGATCGAGACGCACCACACCGCTGCAGCTGCGAGCCACGGCATCCAACTGCGCGTCGGTGACGACCGAAGCGATGAGTCGTCCGGCGTCGCCCGCTGCATCACGCCGGCGAGCGGTTTGGCGATCGCCAAACTCCCGACAATCGCGACCGCGAGCAACGGCCACGACGCGAGCCACGCCCGCCATCGCTCGCTCGCTGCGTTCTGGTCGAGCTCGAGCCAGACCTCCGCTGCGTAGGTTTTGGTCTGCGCGACATGCAACGGCACGGCTGAGCCCAGCATGACCGCGAACACCGCGAGCAGGGCTGCGACGATCGGCCAGCGCGCGATCACGATGGCGGTCGCGATGCGTCGAAGCGGTCGTGCGCCGTCGAGCCGGAGCGCGTCGGTCGTCGTGGTGTGCACCGCACGGAAACCGAGCACGGTGATGGCTGCAGCGAGCGGCCAGGCCCACAGCGTCAGGCCCATGACCGCGGTGACGAGCCGGAGCACCTGCGGCAGATCCGGGTTGTCGGCTCGTGCTGCCCACGCGCCGATGGCGGTGTCCGGGCCACGCAGCCGCGACAGCGCGGCGTACGCGAGATACGTCGGCAAGGCCGCGGGCAAGGCGAGCAGCGGCAGACGATGCGCCGGCCACGATCGGCACACCCATGCCACCGGCAACGCGAGCAGCGTCGCAGCTATCGCGATGACGGCTGCGCTTGCGAGGCTGGAGAGCAACGCTGATCGCCGGCCTGCATCGAGCGCGACGGTTTCGAGCGCTGAGGCAAGGCCGTCGGTCGAGGCGAGGCCGCTGACGATGTCGCGAACGACGATGATTCCCGGTAGAACGATGCACAGCGCGATGAGTGCGGTCGGCAGCACGATCGCGGTCGCGGACAACACAGCCTCGCCGGGCGCACGATTGATGGCCGATCGTCGCTGCACGGCGCGAGTCTACGCGCCGAGTCGCGTCGGTCCGAGTATCATGTCGATCCCTATGACGCCACCTTCCAAAGCCACATCCGCAGCCAGTGTGCACGCCGCCCGGCTCCGCCGAGTCGCAGCGACGACAAAGAAGCTCGGGTGCGATGCTTCGCTCATCACGAATCCGAAAGACGTCGGCTACCTGACCGGCTTCCTCGGTGGCGACAGCTACCTGCTGATCCCGGCCGGCCGCGGCAAGCCGACGATATTGAGCGACTTCCGGTACGTCGAAGAGC
>JBCCQU010000203.1:0-5034 GCA_039208875.1 Planctomycetota bacterium | reverse complement strand
GTGGTGTCGATGCCGAGCTTCGCGCCGACACGGGCAGCGAGCGACTCGACCAGTTCATTGGCCGGCGAGCCTTGCCCGGCTCCATGCGCAGCCAGAATGATGTGCTCGGGCTTCATATGAAGGCTCCAGCGGTGCGCACACGCCGCGTAGTCTGAGCTGCAACGTATCGGTCTGCGGCAGCGGCAACAAGACTTTCCGCCCGCTCCACGATCGGCTCTCGCGGCTGAGCGCCGTATTCGACGAGGTCGGCGAGGCCAATTCGATTCGCGAGTGTGAGTTCGACGTTCGCCGGCTCGCCGAGGTCGACGATCGGAAGATCATCGGCTACGAGTGCGAGCGATTCGGCGGTGATCAGCGTTCGTGGCGATGATGTCGCTGACACGATCGCGGCGAGGTGCGGCGCCTCGCAGCGGATTTCGCCGAGTGATGCGGCCCGGCCGCCGGCGAAGGCCGCGGTAAGCGCAGCGCGGCCGCAATGACGACCAAAGACGACGACTCTGCGTTCGAGGTTCTCAGCGACCGCGACGGCCAGCTCTCGGCCCAACGCACCACTGCCGACGATGCCGATCGCGCCGCTCGCGAGCTCTTGCTGAGCGAGGAATGCGATGGCAGCGCCGACATACCCCTGACCCGCTGTGCCGATGCCGCTGGCTTCGCGTACGGCTCGACCCACCGCGATGCTGCGCTCAACAACGCGGCGCACGTGCGGCTGAAGATGGGTCGCATCGCGCAGTGTGCTGCGCACCTGGCCGAGGATGTGCGATTCGCCGACGATCTTTGAATCGAGCCCGGTTGCGACACGGAATAGCTCGCGGACGGCGTTGCGCCCGGCGAAGTGCGCATCGAGTTGGTTCGGAAATGCTGCGGCGTCGTTGTCCGTGGTGAGGACATCAAGCCGCTCGCATGTCCGCAAGATGAACGCGCCGGTATCCGAGACTTCATCAGCGAGTCGATCCGCGCTCGCAGCGAAGCTCTCGTCAGTTCGTCGGATACGCAGCAGGTTGAGATTGCTCAAGCCATCGCTCACGCAAGCACCGTCAGGCTGTAGACCTCGGCCGCGGCCTCTTCCTTGCCGGTCACGATGGTCGGCGCGGGGTCGTCCTTGGCGATCGCTCGGCGGTAGAAATCGCTCAGGCCTTCGTCCTCGATGCGTTCGGCTGCGAAGCGCTTGAGCAGCGGTCGCAGCGTGTCGCGGAGCGTTTCGATCTGGATATCGTGGGCGAAGAGGTCGGCCATGCGATCGCCGCCGAGCCCGCCGCCGACGAACAGGTGGTAGACGCCAGGCTTGCGGCCGACGAGACCGATATCGGCGTTGTAGGGCCGGGCGCATCCATTGGGGCAGCCGGTCATGCGGACGGTGAGTTCGACATCTTCGAGGCCGTGCGCTTCGAGCTCTGCCTCGAGGTCATCCATGATGTCGGGCTGCACGCGTTCGCTCTCGGCCATCGCGAGGCTGCAGGTCGGCATGGCCGGGCACGCCATGCTGTAGCGGCGGACATTGGACAACTCTTCTACGGGCTTGACGCCGTGCTCAGCGAGAATCTCCTGCGTCCGCTTTAGTTGTTGGTCGTCGAGATCACCGAACAGCATGCTTTGCATCGGCGAGAGGATGAACGTGGGCTTCACTTCCTCAGCGATCTTGCGGAATGCGTCCATCGAGTTGACGCCGTCCTTGTTCTGGATGCGTCCGTTCTGCACCCACACGCCGAGGAAGTACCTGCCGTCGCCCTGCTCGTGCACGCCGAGGTAATCGTGCTGTCGCGGCGTCGGCACAGGCTTGGGGTCATGCAGCTTGAACTCGACGCGGGCTTGCACTTCGTCTCGGAATCGCGCAACGCCCCAGTCTTCAAGCAGGTACTTGATGCGCGCATGCTTGCGGTCTTCGCGGTTGCCGTTGTCGCGATACACAGCAACGACTTGCCGCATGGCTTCGATCGCGTGCTCGGGCTCGACAAACGCCACGGTGTCGGCGATGCGTGCGATGGTGTCGGGCTTGTTGTGCGTCATGCCGAAGCCGCCGCCGACGAGCAGGTTGTAGCCGAGGATGCGCTTGTCCGGGCCTTCGCCCTCGGTTACCGCGACAAGGCCGGCGTCGTACGCGTAGAGGTCGATCGAGTTGTCGTCCTGCGTGGCGACGCCGATCTTAAACTTGCGAGGCAGATAGTCGGTGCCGTAGAACGGCTCCTCGCCCGCGTTCTCACGCTTGAGCTTGTCGCTGTCAAACTTCTTCTCGCCCTCGACCCAGATTTGGTGGTACGCGCCGCTGGCCGGGGCGAGGGTCTTGGCGAGGTCTCGGGCCATCGCCTGGATTTCGCGGTGGACACGGTCGGCGAACGGCGTCGGCGTGGCCATGACGTTCCGTGGGATGTCGCCGCACGCTGCGAGCGATGTCAGCAGCACCTCGTTGATGCCGTTCATCGTCTTCCACAGCTCGTCTTTGGTTACGCC
The DNA here is from genome assembly GCA_039208875.1 of Planctomycetota bacterium. Classification (GTDB taxonomy): domain Bacteria; phylum Planctomycetota; class Phycisphaerae; order Phycisphaerales; family UBA1924; genus JBCCQU01. The sequence continues at coordinate 2,586 of JBCCQU010000203.1, read as the reverse complement.
GTGGAACTGAAAGGCCTGCCGCGTGGTCAGCCGGATCGTGCCGTTGGCGTGCTTCTGTGCGAGCTGATCGATCGCGAGGTACTGCTCGGACGTGCATCGGCCGCCGGGCACCGCGATGCGAATCATGAACGAGAACGGGCTGGCGGGTGCTGCCTGCTCCTTGCTCTTTCGGCGGTCGCGGTCGCGCTGCTGATACACGCCGTGGAACTTGAGCAGTTGCTGGTCGTCGTGCTCGAACTTCTCGAGCTCGATGTTGTGCAGCACCTCGGCGATCGTGCCACGCAGGTGATGGCTCGCCTGCTTGGCGAGTTCGACCTTGGTGGGCTTGTATTCCTTGGCTTGGCTGTCGGCCGGCTTGCCGTTGGTTCGGTCGCTCATGCTCGTTTCAGCTCCGCGGTTGTTCGTCGGTGTTTGCTGGTGTGTTTCGTTCAATCGTTAGCGGCTCGACCCGCTGCGGTGCGGCCGCGGTCGTAGTACCGGGCGTCGGCACGTGCAGGCCGCACTCCGTCTTCTCCGAGCCCGCCCATCGGCCATCACGCGAGTACGACCACGGCGTCGAACCCGGCACGGCCTTGGTGCAGTGCGTGCACCCGATGCTGGGGTAGCCCTGCTCGTGCAGCGTGTTGTACGGCACGTCGTGCCGCTGAACGTATTCCCAAATCTGCTCTCGCGACCAATACGCGAGCGGATTCAGCTTGATCAGCTCGTACTTCCATTCCCACTCGACAAACCGCGTTTCCGCCCGGGCCTTGGACTGGCCCCGCCGGATGGCCGTGACCCAAACATCGAGATCACGCAACGCTGTGATGAGCGGCTCGACCTTGCGGATGCGGCAGCAGGCAGCGGGATCACGCTCCCATAACCGCTCGCCGTGCTCCTCAGCCTGCTGCTCGGGCGTGAGGTCGGTCCCGACGTTGATGAATGTGAGGTGCGGATATCGCCGGAGCAAGCGGTCGCGGAGTTGATAGGTTTCTTCGAAGAGGAAGTGCGTGTCGAGGTAGAGCACGCGGGTGGGCACGCCGAGCTTGGCGACCATGTCGATAAGGACGCAGCCTTCCATGCCAAAGCCGGTCGTGAGCCCGAGCCGCCAGCCCTGGAAACGCTCGAACGCCCATCGCAGCAGGTGCTCGGGCCGACTCTCGCCCTCGACGGGAGCCGCGCCGCCGGCCGGCTGCGGTGCGGCGGTGGTCGCGAGATCCGCAGGCGACATCATCGGCCCGTCCGCTAGGCCGGTGTTGGTCGGGGCGTGATCGAGTGTGACGAGTCGCATGCCGAGGTCTCGCGTGGCTCACTGCTGTGCTGAGCCGGTATTTGGCCGTCGTGGCCCTGTTCCTGGCGGCGAAGTAACGCTTGAAAAAGACAAACAGCCGCGATTCGGGGTCGTCGCGGCTGCCAAGGGTCGGTTCGGATGTGAACTGCGTTGCTAGACGCACCACCCCGCCGGCCGGCAGCCGATCGCACACATGCACATGCAGCACATGTCGGTGGTACAGGCTTTGATGGCGGCGGCTTTGGTCATCGGGGTTCGTTTCCGGCCGAACGATACCGGGGCATACCGCGTTGGCAAGCCGACACTTCCCGATTTGCGAAAGATTCACCGCGAAATATCTATGCGTGGTGCGGCTCTGGCTGCGGATTTTCAGTACCGGGTTCGCCGAGTTCCCGGACCGACTCGGGCGTCGGCGCACCGGCCCGAACCCATGCCCGCACGCGTTTTTCGTGGGTCGTGTCCTCGCCGCATTCCGAGCATCGGCCCTCCAGACGATCCGGACTGAGGTCATACCCGCAGTTGGGGCAGAGGGCGTAGCCGTCTTCTGCGACACGTCGGAGATGTTTCTGAAAGCGACGCTGTATGACGACAAAGATGGGCCAGTAGATCGCCATCGCGACGAACCACGGGCTGGAGATGAACGCCGGCATCGACAGCGTCTGTCGGAAGACCACTCCCGCGACGGTCAGGATCGTCGGCGGCACCCAGATGAGCTGCAACAGCCCGATCGCCTTCGCGTGCGACCGCGTGTACCTCACACCGATGCCGGGATCGGGCACGTCAGCGGGAAAGACGTACTTCGGCTTCATCCGTCGCCACCCGCGTCGCCACCCGTGTCTCGTAGTTCCGGGATGCGATCGAGAAGCGTGGCCTCGTCCCACACCTCGACACCGAGGCTGGTCGCCTTGTCGAGCTTCGAGCCGGCCTTCTCGCCCGCGATGAGCAGGTCCGTGTTTTTCGAGACCGATCCGCTGACCTTGGCACCGAGACCTTCGAGCAGTTCGGTCAGCGCGGGCCGGGTGAAGTGCTCGAGCGAGCCGGTCAGCACTAGCTTCTTGCCCGCGACCGGCGAATCCGCAGCGGGTGCCTCGCCGGGCTCGGTGTAGTCCTGGCTCGCAAGATCGACGCCAACATCGCGCAGGCCTTCGAACGTAGCCGACGCTGCATCGGAATGCAGATAGTCATAGACGATGCGTGCGGTGTCTTCACCGAGTCCGGTCTCGGGCGCGTGTTCCAGTTTGCTTGAGGAGCCGGTGAGTTGCTCGCGACGTTGGCCGCTCATGCGGTTGACAGCCATCGGCATGAGCTGCCAGAGC
>JBCCQU010000202.1:0-5044 GCA_039208875.1 Planctomycetota bacterium | reverse complement strand
CTCTCACAGGGGGCGCCACAGCGGCCACGGCAGCATTTGAGTTGAACGGTACAGACGCCACCAACACACTTGGCTGCCTTGTTGATGCAGTCGCCGTCGACTTTACAGCTCTCGGAGGTGGTCTTGACGGGACAGTTTTCGTCGACTTCGCAGCCGGCGACTTCCACTACGTCGCGACGAAGGAAATCGGCAACAGCGGGCTGCGGCTGCTCGTGCACCAACCGCTCGATTCGCTGATGCGAGTTAGCAACGAGAGCACCCGCTTCGGCATGCTCGTCGCCAGCTTCGCAGCCATCGGCATGCTGGCGTCCGGCACCGGTAGCCTGCTCTTCCTGCTCCGCCGATACGACTCCGTCCACGAGGCGCTGAACCGCCAGATGAAGGCAAACCTCGACATCGCGCGCGACATGCAGCAAGCGATCTTCCCGCCCGCAGCCCAGAGCATCGGCCCGTTCCGCATCGTCGGTGCCAGCAACCCGGCGGAAGAAACCGGCGGCGATACGTTCGACGTCGTCCGCCTCGACGAGCAAGGCCGAGTCGTCGGTCCCGATGATGACGCAGCCAGTGGCGTCGCGCTCCTCGCAGATGCTACCGGCCACGGCATCGGCCCGGCCATCGCGGTCACCCAGCTCCACGCCATGCTCCGCATGTCGCTCTCGTTGCACAACGAAGCGGCCGACGCTGATAGTCAAAGCATCGGCGCACAGCTCGGCCGCATCGTCGATCACATTAACCGCCGCCTGCATGAGCAACTGCCGACCGGCAAGTTTGTCACCGCGTGGTTCGGGCATCTCGATGCTTCAACCGGCTGTGCAACAGTGCTTTCAGCCGGCCAGGGCCCTGTGTTCGTCTATCGCGCCGCGACACGCGAGCTCGTCGACGAGCCCACCGACATCGTCCCGCTGGCTGTCCTCGATGATCTGTCGGACATCGCGCCCGAAGGCGTTGTCGGCCGCACCGTGCAACTCGAACCGGGCGACATGATCGTCGTGCCGTCGGACGGCTTGCTCGAAGCGCCGGACGGCAACGGCGAGCAATTCGGCGATGATCGGCTACGCAGCACGATCACCGACGCTGCGGAAGGCGGCGCCGACGCTGTCCTCAAAGCGTTGCAGTCGCGTGTCGATGCGTGGCTCGCCGGACGCGACTCGCCCGACGATCGAACCGTGCTCGTGATCGAACGGCAGGCATAACGCGGTCTGCGTGGTGATCGGTCAAACTGATCGCTTCAGAGCTGATCGATCGTCTTGCCCAGCGGGCAGTAGAAGCTCGCCCTGCCCGCGGATAGATGGCACTCCGTGCTGAAGTGCGGATTCTCGCTCTGCTTGCTCTCGGGCCGCGGCGCGCTCGGGTCTGTCGGCCGATGCACAAGGCTCATGCAATCGTTGTACACCTTGCCGCCCCATTGCACGCGCTCCTGCCCGATCACCCACAGCCCGGCCGCCTCAAAGAGTTCTTTCGCCACCACCGACGACACGGTGATGCCGCGATAGCCGGTGTTGGGCTCGGTCAGGCCCGCGCTCGGGTCATCCGGCACGAGCAGGTGCTGCCCCATGTTCGAGTGGTGCAGGAACGCATAGCCGCCCGGCTTCAGCACTCGAGCAAGCTCGCCCGCGTAGCTCTCGATGACATCCCGCTCGACGTGCACCAGCGAGTCGTAGCTGAACGCGAAGTCGATCGACGCATCGTCCACCATCGGCAGCTTCAGGCCGTCGTTCACATGAAACGATGCGTGGCTTGCGTCCGCGAACCGCTTCTTCGAGACCTCGAGCACTTCCGGCACAAGATCGACGCCGACGAACTTCTCACACTGCCTCAGCAGAAACCGCGTCCATCGGCCGTGACCGACCGCGATCTCGAGGATCGAGCCGGTCGGCAGATACGCAGCGATCCGCGGCAGCAGTGTCGTGTGCCACATGGGGTGGCTACCGCCCCAGCCGACCGACCACTCATCGCCGCCCTTCGACCAATCGTGCTGCGTCCAGAACCCGATGTTTTCTTCAATCGTCGGCATAGCCCGACAGCATACAGCACCCGCTCGCTATCAATTCGCCGGCTCCATAGCTCGCGGCCCTCCGAGCCCATCCAGAAACGCCTGCAGCATGGCCGCCGCAGCGAGCGCGTCCCGACGCCGCTTCTTCTGCCCGTGCGTCAGCCCCGTGCGGGCCATCTTCTCGTCGGCCGCAACGCTGGTCCGCCGCTCATCCTGAAAGTGCACGGCCCGTCCCGATCGCTCAGCCAGCCGCTCGCCGAACGCCCGCACGAGCTTTGCCCGGGGGCCCTCCGTGCCGTCCATGTTCAGCGGCAGCCCCAGCACGAGCGCCTCGCCCCGCCCCAGTTGCTCGGCCGCAGCCTTCGTGAGTGCGGTCAGCAACGCGTCGCCCGCTACCGGCTTCGGCACGGCAGCCGTCGGATCGCCGGCCAGCGCGATCGATACCTCGATCAATCCCGCGGGCATCGCCAGCTTCAGCACATCGTCGCCGACAGCCAATCCTGTACGCTTGTCGCCTAGATCAATCCCGAGGTATCGCGGCACGCCCGAGCGTATCGGACCGCCAGCCGCCGGCCCGCCCAACCACATCTCGGGCAGGCCAGATTCAGATTTGCAATCGCGAAATACAAATCCGGGGTCCGAGGGTTTGCCCTCTGTCAGTTCAGCAGCCGCCGGACGCGTAAAGCCGGGGCCGCTCAGAAGAATCCAATTTCTCAATCAACCCCGGCCAGAGGCCACGCCCAAGGAGCGTCCTCATGACGCAGCACGCCACCACCACGCTCGAAGCCGCAGTCCTCAATCACGCAACGCCCGCTCGCAGGCTGGCCATGCCGCTCAAGATCGCGAGCTGGGTCGCGCAGGTGGCTGCTGCGTTCATCCTGGGCCAGACGCTCTTCTTCAAGCTCACCGCAGCACCCGAGACCGTCGCGCTCTTCCAGGTCGTCGCGGGTGATGCCAACGGCAAGGCCATGATGTACGCCACCGCACTCGGCGAGCTGACCGCGGTTGTGCTCATCCTCATCCCGCGCACCGCAGCCATCGGCGGCCTCATGGTCATGGGCGTCATGACCGGAGCCATCGGCGCACACTTCGCGACCAACCTCGGCATCTCGATCGATCCCGTCGCGCTCGGCAAGCCAGAGCTCGAACCGCTAACCGGCCCGTCGCTGTTCGTCATGGGCGTCGTCGCGTGGCTCGCGGGTGCAGCCGTCGCGGTCATCCGACGCAAGCAACTGCCGGTCGTCGGCAAGTGGATGCCGTAGCACGACACAGCTTTCTGGCTTCAAATCTCGCAAGAAGAACAACGCACGCTGCAGCGACGCCTCCCTTCGCGGGAGGCGTTGTCGCGTTGTGTGCGACCTGCGCAGCAACTCCGAAACCGTCGCCTCGGGCTGAAACTATCACAGTGGCTTTAACTCGCGCTGCCGCAGTTGGTTAGCAAACTATCAGCAGCGCTAGTCATGCCGTTTCATTGTTCGGGTCTTGATAAGGTGCAAGATGTCTGGCATGCTGTGGCCCAACGGAAGCAACCCAAACGCAGGACAATCACATGCAAAGCAGCAAGAAACTCGCAACAGTCTCCATCGCCGGTTTGGCTTTGGCCGGCCTCGGCTACCTCGCCATGGCACAAGCGCCGATCCCCGGCGGCCTCGAACCGCCGCTAGGTCCGGTCGAAGACACCACGCCAAGTCTGGCCGAACTCGAGGCGAAGCTCGATCAGATTCTGGCGACAAGGGGCGAGGCAGTTGCTGAGGCTGCAGCGAGTGTAGAAGTGTTTTACCTCCAGCCCTCCGGGAGTCAGACCGAGGCCATTCAGGTTTCTCCTGGCCGAGTATTGTTTCGTGGCCTCTCGGGGTTTGCTGTCGACGCGGTGGTGTTTGATGGCCCTGGGGAAATCAACATTGACGGCGTCGTTACGACTGGGACACCTGTAGCTAGGGTCGCATCGGAGACTGTTCGCGTCGTTACTTCTAGCAGCGGGCAGGGTTGGATCGGTCTGACATCAGACAGCGTAAATGTGGACATCGTTGTTGAAGATGGACTGTATTTAGCTTGGGGTTTGGATTCGGCTAATCCTTCTGTGGCTGTGTACTACACCCCGCTCGACTAAACAATGAGGTTCGCCTCAGGGAGTATTGCAAAATGGGAACTCGCCAAACACTGTTGACGGGAATCGCGGTGGCCGTTCTCGCCGGCCTCGGGTACCTCGCCGTTGCGCAAGTGCCGATCCCAGGCAGCCTCGAACCACCGCCGGGGCCGGTCGAGGACACGACGCCAAGTCTGGCGGAGATTCAACGCACTGTCGAGGCGGTCGCGGTTCTGGCTGAATATTCTCGACGTCCCAATCTTTTCGTAAGTCGGACCCTAAACGCAACCCCGGGTGGAAGCGAAGTATTTGTACCTGGGACCGGCGCCGTGCGACTCCGATCTGTAATCATCACCGAGGGAGTCGTCGATATTGCCGATGGCGTTGGTAACAACATTCTGGGATTAGCGGCGAATTCAGCTCGGCCGGACCTCGCCTTCACTGAAGGATTTGCGCAGTACGACCTTGATGTCGAACTAGTGCTCCCCATCAGCGTTCGGCAACGTACGAGTCGCCCTCCTGTGGTGACGCTTCTTTACCAGATCAACGACTAAAGCATCTCTTTGAGATACCGCCCGGTGTGGCTTCCCTTGATCTTCGCCACCTGTTCCGGCGTGCCCTCCGCCACGATCGTGCCGCCCGCGTCGCCGCCCTCCGGCCCGAGATCAATCAGCCAGTCCGCAGCCTTGATCACATCAAGATTGTGCTCGATCACAACCAGCGTGTTGCCAGCATCGGCCAATCGATTCATGACGCCAACGAGCTTGCGGATGTCCTCGAAGTGCAGCCCCGTCGTCGGCTCATCCAAGATGTACAGCGTCCGCTCGCCGGTGCCGGTGCCGTCGTACCGCTGACCCTTGCCGAGCTCGGTCGCGAGCTTCACGCGTTGCGCCTCGCCGCCCGAGAGCTGCGTCGAAGGCTGACCCAGCGTGAGATACCCAAGGCCGACATCGCGCAGGCACTCG
>JBCCQU010000201.1:0-5049 GCA_039208875.1 Planctomycetota bacterium | reverse complement strand
TGCTTCCCGAGGATTGGTCCCGCGAAATCGACGAGTTGGCACGCAGCCGTCTCAAGGCTCGGGGCGAGGCGTGGCTGCCGCTCGCGTTCGATGCGTCGGGTGGTTCGTGGTCGCAGAGCCGCACGATGCTCGAAGCGTTTGCTGATGGTCAGCGAGGGCCGATCGTTGAAGTGCCGCTCCACGAGCGGAGCGGCGTCGATGTCGCGCGCCGCTTCCCGTTTCTCGCGATGCGGTGCGCATGGCGCAGGAGCAAAGAAGGCTCACCGCTCATGGTGTCGGGCGGTTTCGATATCAGCGGCGGCTACCTGCCGGACTCGCCCGAGGACGAGCTGCGAGCGGTGCCGCTGACGCCGATCGCGTCGGGCTTCGCGCTAAACACGCTTGTGTACGCAGCCGTTGTCTGGCTCGTGGTGCGTATGCGGCAGCACTGGACGCGGTATCGCCGGCTGCTGCGTGGCCTCTGCCCACTGTGCCGTTACGACATCAACGGTGCTGTGCGCGAGGGCTGCCCGGAGTGCGGCTGGCGTCGCGATGAGGCTGCAGCGTGACACGTCGCTCCCGCTCCGGGCTCGTGACGAAGCGGGGTGCGGCTCGCTTTGGGCGCGTCGCAGCGGTGTATCTGCTTATCGGCTTTGTGACGACGTGGGCGGTTGCGTGGGGGCTTGCAGCAAACGTCGACATGTCCGAACGGAGTGCACGCGATTGGGATTTGTCGGACCTTCCTCGGGTATCTGGCGAAACATCAAGTGCATACATGACAAGGGCGAGGAGCTGGGCTTGTGGCACCGAGCGCTCTTGGTGGTTTGCGACGCGGTGGTACCACCGAGAGCTACGTTCTGAACCGCTTGATATGACATTCACTTTACCGTCACCACGATTTGCATTTGCTGCGAAACTCCCGAGTATCAGCGGCGGCGGTCTTGCACACGCGGAGCGGGAGTTCCAGGCTCGAGCCCGCGATGAAAGCGATGTCCTCGCTGACTTGCGGGGGGTCGAGCATGCGAGCGGATTTCCGGTGCTTGCGTTGTCGTGCACATGGGTACCTGAAGGCCGCGTGTATCGAGCGTTGAAGGACTACAGCCTCGTTGGAGGAATCAACCTCGTCGCAAACGGAGAGCCGGTGGGGACAGAGCTCGACTTGCATGCCTTGCCCTACGTGCCGATCTGGGAAGGCTTGTTGTTCAATACCGTGTTCTACGCAGTCGTCTTCTGGCTGAGTGTGCTGCTGGTGGCGCGTTTGCGGCGTTATCGGCGGATGACGCGAGGCTGGTGTCCGATATGCAGCTACGACTTGCAGCACAGCTTCGGCGCTGGCTGCCCGGAGTGCGGCTGGCGTCGCGATGAGGCTGCCGCGTGACACGTCGCTCGCACCTCGGGCTCGTAAAGTATGTACCGGTGCATGTCGCGCAGCTAGTTGTTTACGACACGCCCGGTTCGAGTTGCCGGGCGAGGAAGCTGGCGTAGCGGCCGTCGGAAGCGAGCAGCTCCTCGTGCGTGCCGGCCTCGGCGATTCGGCCATCCTCCAGCACCAAGATCACATCCGCATCGCGCACCGTGCTCAGGCGGTGAGCGATGACGAACGTGGTGCGCCCGGCCATGAGCTGGTGCAGGCTCTCGTGAATCAACGCCTCGCTCTCGGCGTCGAGGTTGCTGGTCGCTTCGTCGAGGATGAGCACCACGGGATCGGCCAGCACCGCTCGCGCGATGGCGAGTCGTTGCTTCTGGCCGCCGCTGAGGCGCACGCCTCGTTCGCCGATGAGCGTGTCGTAGCCGTGCTCAAGCTTTTCGATGAAGTCGTGTGCGTGCGCTGCCCGGGCTGCAGCGATGACCTGCTCGCGTGTGGCTGAGCGCTTGGCGTAGCCGATGTTGTCCGCGACGGAGCCATCGAACATGAAGACGTCTTGTTCGACGACGCCGAGCAGCCGACGGTAGCTACGGATATCGATGTCGCGCAGGTCGTGGCCGTCGAAGGTGATGCGACCCTCGGTTGGGTCGTAGAACCGCGCGACGAGGTTGCACACGGTGGTCTTGCCCGAGCCGGACGGCCCGACGAGCGCGACGGTCTGGCCGGGCTCGACGACGAGATCGATGCCGCGGATGACTTGCTGCTGCGGCGCTGCTTCGCCTTCGTCGCTGTCGTTGTCTTCGGCGTTGGCCGACGGCAGCTTGGGATATTTGAAGTGCAAGCCCTGCAGTTCGATACGGCCCTGCGCCGTCGCGCGATCGACACGGATGTCGCCCTGCACGTCGGCAAACTCGGGATCGATCTCGAGGATGTCGAGCACGCGATCGAGGCCTGCGAGTTGGCCCTGCACGCTGGCGCCCGAGTTGGCGAGCGTGGCCAGCGGGCCGAGCAACATGGTGAGATAGACGACGAACATCATGACGTCGCCGGGTTGCAGTTGGTCTTGCAGCACCAAGTGGCCGGCGTAGAGCACGAGCGCGGCGGTTGCCAGCGGGATGAGGACTTCCCAGATGATCTCGACGATGCGTGTCCACCACCAGGCCAACAGCTCTTGCCTGGCGATGAAGTGATCGCGGCGGCTGAAGCGTTCGCTTTCCGCAGCCGACCTGCCGAACGCGCGGACGACGCGCATGCCGCCGAAGGCTTCGGTGGCGTGGCCGTCGGTGATGTTCTGCATCGCGCGGCGGTCGCGATGAATCGGGCGGATGCGGCTGATCCAGGTGCGATGCGTGGCCCACACGATCGGCACGATGGCCAGGCCGCCGACGAGCAGCTCCCAGCGGATCGACGCGAGGATGATGAGCGTGCCGACGAGCTGGATGATGGCTTGGAACGGGTTGTAGATGAGGCTGAACGTGAGCTCTGAGACCTGGCCCGCGTCTTCGCGCAGCAATGCTGTTGCGCCGCCCGACTTGATGCGTTGCACGCGGTGCAGCGGCAGGCTGGCAGCGTGGCTGAACACGCGCCGCCGGATGCGCGTGCTCAGCAGCCGCGTGAGCTTGGTCATGTGCCATCGGCCCGACAGCGCGACCAGCGTCGAGAGCAGCGGCAGCACGACCATCAGCGCGACGATGAGCAGCAGCAGGCCCTGCCGCGACTCGGGCAGCGCGACGATCTCGCTGATCCACGTCGGGATGCCGGCCGGGCCGGGGTCGTCGAGAAGGACGTAGTCGATCAGCCCCTTGATGAGCACGGGCGGCAGCAGCGCGATGAGCGTGCCGATGGCACGGGTCGAGAGCGCGTAGCCCAGCAGCGGGCGGTCTTGGCCGACCATGCCGAGGAAAGACCCAAGAAGCTCCAGAAAGCCGCGGCTGTTGCTGTGCGACGACCGCACCGCGGTTTCCGGCGTCTGGATGATCCGCTTGCTGTAGTTATTGGCCCTGCGTTGATCGCGATACCACGCGAAACGACGCCGACTGCTCTGGTGGGCCTGCTCTCCGAAACCTTGCACGGGCGATGGTAGGGCAGCGATGCGGCGACACCAGCGGTCTTTCGATTTGGCGTGATGAACGCAGCGGTTCAGCGCACAGTTGAGACTTGGACGCAACGCGTTGCCGGCGGTTCCGAGCATGCCGCCGGTGCATCGGGACCGATCTATAGTCCGAACGCTTGAAGCCGAAACGTCCGGAGGATGCATGCCGTACACGCTGAAGCCCGACGAGGGTCTCGAGGTCGACGCCGACACCACGCCGTACTTGCAGGAGCACGTCGATACCGGCGATCGCTGGGTCCTCAACTTCGGCCCGCAGCACCCCGCCACGCACACCACGCTGCGACTGGTGCTCGAGCTCGATGGCGAGCGCATTGCGCGGTGTACGCCGCACATCGGCTATCTGCACTCTGGCTTCGAGAAGCTCGGCGAGAACCTCGACTACAACCAGTACGTGACCATCGTGTCGCGGATGAACTATCTCTCGCCGATCGCCAACGACATCGCATGGCACCACGCGGTCGAGACGTTGTTCGCGATCGATATCACGCCGCGGTGCAAGGTGCTTCGCACGATCATGGCCGAGATGGCCCGCATCCAGGATCACCTGCTGTGCATCGGCGCGGCTGCGCTCGACCTCGGCGCGTTCACCGGCTTCCTCTACGGCTTCAACCCGCGCGAGAAGATCTACGACATCTGTGATTACATCTCGGGCCAGCGGTACCACCCCGATTGGACCCGCGTCGGCGGCGCCATGAAGGACCTGCCCGATGAGGAAGTCTTCAAGCGGATGGTCAAGAACTTCATCCGCGACGACCTGCCGCAGGCCATCGCCGATATCGAAAACTGCGTGAAGCGCAACCGCATCTTCCTCGATCGCACGCAGGGCGTTGGCGCGATCAGCAAGGAAGACGCCATCGCGTGCAGCCTGTCCGGCCCGGTCGCGCGGGCCAGCGGCATCGTGCGAGATCTCCGCAAGGATGAGCCGTACCTGTGCTACGCGGATAATTGGGACGGCCAGGGCGCCGAGGCTGTGAAGTTCAGCGTGCCCGTCGGCAGCGACGGCGACGTCTACACCCGCTTCCTCGTGCGCATCGAAGAGGTCCGCCAGTCCATCGGCATCATCGAGCAACTGATCGACAACATCCCCGGCGGCCCGATCGATGTCTTCAGCGATTCGAAGATGGTCAAGCCCGACAAGAGCGAGGTGTACGGCTCGATCGAAGGCCTCATCCAGCACTTCGAGCTCATCATGAGCAACCGCGGCTGGGAGCCGCCGATCGCCGAGGCGTACGCCGCCCAAGAAAGCATCCCGCTGTCGACCGCCCCGGTGTGGGAAGACGGCCGGCTGGTCCCGCGGCACCTGATGCTGCGGGCCTACGTCGCGGCGACGCCGGGCGGCGAGGGGTACCAGGTCATGCCCGGCGGGCTGACGCGGATCTCGACCTCCGCCGAGTCGATGGTCACGTCGATGCAGCGCGGCGGCGGCAGCAAGGACACGTGGGTCTTGTCGGACGCGCCGATCTCGTCGTTCTCGCTGCTGCCGAGGTCGGGCGACCTAGGGGCGACGACGATCTCGGGCGACAGCTTCAACCTGCCCAGCCGGGTGGCGGACAACCTGTTTTGGCTGGGGCGGTACGTCGAGCGGGCCGAG
>JBCCQU010000200.1:0-5050 GCA_039208875.1 Planctomycetota bacterium | reverse complement strand
TGTGATCGCTGCCATCGGTCGTCTCCTTGACCTGACGCTTGATCGTTTCCCCGGTTGATCATCGATGACTCATACGCCAGCGATGACCGACCCTCCGGATGTGAGAGGACGGTCCTTGTCCTCTGCTTCGCAGTATATCGACAACCGGACCGAAGCAAGGCCCGATGGCCGAGCTTTCCGACATTCCTTAGGCCGCAAGACCCATCTGATCGTCACGACCGGAACCGGGTTCGGCATCCGACTCGATCTCCGGCACCGGCTTCGAGGCCTCATGCTCTTCGACGTGTTCGTCGATCGCGCGCGCGCCGACGGCGCCGAGCACAAGGCCGACGATGTAGCCGAAGAACATGGCGACAAGCGCTCGCATCATCACGCCAACGGGCTCGTTGCCGACAGCCAAACCCGCGCCGACCGCGAGCGCAAATGTTGCCATGCCGCACGCAGCAGCCACAACAGATGATGCTCGCTTGGGGACCATGACACGCCTCGTTGTGGTGTGCATTTCGGCACGCGAACGCGCTGCCCGTGCAGCGATTTGCTTCGGAACTATCGGCCCGACCGCGATGATGCTGCAATCGGAATTGCGGACTCAAGCATCGTTTCAGCGAGACGCTCCGCTGTCGCAGCTATTGCGCGGGCTGCCTTCGAGCGCGGCTTTGCGAGCACAATCGGCTTGCCTCGGCGTATCGAAACCGACACGCGCGCATCGTCGGCGACGACGCCGAGAAGCTCGGAATTGAGACCAAGAAATTTTTCTGCACAACGACTGAAACGTCCAAATGCGCGGCCTGCTTCGCGACGACTCTGCACCGCGTTCACGACAACAAGCACGCGACCCGGCGTCGCGGAGCGCGCCACCGACTTGAGCAGCGCATACGCGTCGGTCATAGACGTGGGCTCGGGCGTGAGCACAATGAGCAAGGCATCGGCGGCGGTAGCAAGAGAAACAACGCCCCGCCCAACGCCGGCAGCGGTGTCGATGAGCACAATATCGCTCGCGGGGCTCACCGCGTCTGCCGCGCGCCGCACCGCTGCGGGGCCGTCGTTGCTGTAACCCTCTGCCAACGCCCAGCCAACGGCGCCGGGCACAAGCCGGAAGCCGCCCGGCGCGGTGACCGCAAGATCGGCGGGCCGAACGCCTGGTCGGTCGACATCATCGAGGCGCAGGGTCGGCGTGAGGCCGCAGAGAACGTCGGCGTTGGCTGCGCCGAGATCGGCGTCGATGAGTGTGGGCCGCAGACCTCGCCGGCGGAGCGCAACGCTGAGATTCACTGACAGCGTGGTCTTGCCGACACCGCCCTTTCCCGACGAGATCGCGACGAGCGGGGCGAGCCGCGGTTGCTCGGCCGCGGGCGACGAAGATACAGCGGGCTGAGAGGCGTCGATCAGTGCGCGTAGCTTGGCGGCCTGATCCGCAGCCAGCGTTGACGGCGCAGCGGTCATCCGGCACGCCCGTTTGCAGCCGCGTCTGCTGCGGCCGGCTGCAACTCACCATCCAGCACCATCTGTGCGATCCGCTCGGCACGCGCTGGCTCGAGATGCTCTGGAACTTCCTGGCCCGTCGCGAGATAGCTCAGCGGCAGGCCGATCTTGGTGAGTGCGTTGAGCGCACCGCCCGGGCACACAGCTTCGTCGAGCTTGGTCAAGATCACTCGATCGGGTGCGACGGCTGAGAATCGGCTGGCGATGCGCTGCATCGACGACTCGCTCGCGACGGCGGTCAGCACGAGGTGTCGCTCATCGGGCTCGGCTGCGCGCACGAGTGCTGACAGCTCATCAAGGCGGGCCGCATCGTTCGGGCTTCGGCCGGTTGTATCGATCAGCACCACCTCGCACGACGCGAGCGCACGGCGGGCGGCGATCATGTCGTCGGGCGTCGTGGCGACGCGGAGCTCGAGGCCGATGATCTCCGCGTACGTGCGCAGCTGCTCGACCGCCGAGATGCGGTAGGTATCGGAAGTGATCAGGCCGACGGATCGCTGCTGGCGGAGCTTGTACGTTGCTGCGAGCTTGGCGACGGTTGTGGTCTTGCCGACACCGGTCGGGCCGAGGAGCGCGATGACGCGGCGTTCGCCGGGCTGCACAGGTTGCGGCGGCGCGGCGTGGATGAGCCCGGCGAGATGCCGAAGCACGGCTGCGCGCACGACTTGCGTGTTGCTCGACGCGGAAGACGACAGCTCATTGCGCACGGCGCCGATCACGCGGTCGGCCGATTCGGCTGAAAGGTCTTGGTCGATCAGCTTGAGATAGTGGTCCATGACCACATCGGGCAGCGTGCCGGCGGCGAGTTGGCTTCGTGGAGTGGCGTCGGTCGAGCCGGCTGCGTTCGACTGCAACACGCGCGACATCATCCGCTTGAGCGACGCCAATTCGACGGCGACGGCGTCGGCGGATTGGGCCGCAGCGACGGTCGCCTGCTGCGGCTGACCGGCTTCCGGCTTGAGCACCGGCTTGGGCACGGGCGTCTCGGCTTCGTGCCGAACACCGATCTCGGCCTGTGCCTCTTCGGTATGCATCGAGCCGTTGCCAGCCCCGTTGCCGGTCCCGTTGTTGGCCCCGTTGCCGGTCCCGTTGTTGGCCCCGTTGCCGGTCCCGTTGCTGTGGCCGGTCACTTTGACGCGCGAATCAAGCTCGGCTGCAGGCTCGGGTTCGCCAGCCGGCTCGTGCTCGGCGGGCATTCGCGAGGGCCAGGCTGGATCGGCGACGAAGCCGTTGTCAGCCTCGGGCTCGGGTTGTGCTTCCTCTGCTGCGCGCTCGGCATTGGCTGTCGCGACGCTGTTGAGTTTGGCCAGCGTTTCGCGGGCGCGATCGCGGATGGCATCGGGACGTGGTTCGGCCACGCCGTTGCCGTTGCCATTTGTCGCATCACTTGCATCTGCCGACTGGGTGGCCGTCCCGTTCGCTGGCCCGCGGAGCAGTTCGCGCGCTCCCTGCACCTGCGCCACGACCGGCGCGGGCACGGGCTCGGGAATGCTCGGCGGCAGCTTGGTGGCCGGCACGCGGTTCGGCTTCGGCTGCGTTGGTTGCCGCGGCGGCAACTCGTCGGACGCGGTGATCTCGATGATCGAGCGTCGGCCCACGCCGAGCACGCCGCCGGTGCGGATGGTGCGTGTATGCAGGATGACAGCACTCGGGCCGAAGTCGCGCTTGACCTCAGCCAGTGCCTCAACCATCGACTTGCCGCGAAAGGTCTTGAGGGTCATCGTCGCCGTCCATGGCCTGTTGCGGTGCCGCCCGCGCCTGACGCGGACGACAGATGCTCTGCGAAACGCAGTGCCGGCGATCCTCCCGGCATTTCATACGTTATCGCGGGCGCGATGCTGCCGCTACCGAAGGTGGCTGAGTGTCGCGGATTCTTCGTGCGATTTCGCCGAGTCATGCGGCCCCCACGGTTCCCGCGACACCGCTCGGCGCGTCTGGCGACCGCACCAGACCATGCGTTTCAACCTCGACGCCGTTGGCCACTTCGTTGTACCCAAGCACTGCCACACCCGGTAGTTGCGGCTCGATGAGCTGGAACACCGCGGCCCGAACCTGTGGCGACGTGACGATGACCGGCGCGTGGCCGGCGGACGTCAGCGGCGAGACGGCGTTGAGCATCGGCTGCGCGTAGCGGGCTGCGACCGAGGCCGGCATCGTGATCGTCGTGCCCGACGCGCCGCGATCGACGTAGGCGTTGATCTGATCTTCGAACGCCGGATCGAGCGTGACGCAGTGCAGCGTCGGCAGGCCGTTCTCGCCGGGCGTGGCGTGCTGCTCGCAGATCGTTCGGCGGAGCGCGTTGCGGACGTACTCGGTCAGGACATCGAGATCCTGCGTCTTGCTGGCCCAGTCGGCCATCGTCTCCACGATGGTCTCGAGATCGCGCACCGGCACTCGCTCGCGGAGCAGGTTCTGCAGCACCTTCTGCAAATCGGCCGGCTTCACGACCGAAGGCACCGCCTCCTCGACCAATCGCGGCGCCTTGCCCTTAAGACCCTCGATCAGGTTGTTCACCTCTTCACGCGTCAGCAGTTCGCCGGCGTTGCGGCGGACGATCTCGGTGAGGTGCGTCGCAAGCACGCTCGTTGCATCGACGACGGTGTAGTTCATGGACTCGGCACGCTGATGCAGGCGGGGATCGATCCACCACGCATCGAGGCCGAACGCGGGCTCTTTCGTCGGCTCGCCTTCGATGTTGCCGGTCGCGATGCCCGAGTCCATCGCCATGACGCGGCCGGGCCTGGTCTCGCCGCGCGCGACCTCGGCACCGCGCACCTTCACGCGGTATTCGTTTGTCGGCAGTTGCATGTTGTCGCGGATGCGCACGGGCGGCATGACCACGCCGAGCTCGACGGCGAGCTGACGGCGGATGGCGGAGATGCGATCGAGCAAATCGCCGCCGGACTGCTTATCGACCATGCCGACGAGGCCGTAGCCGACTTCGAGCTCGAGCGTGTCGACCTTCAGCAGGTTCTCGATCGGTGGCGGCTCGGCCGACGCGGGAATATCCGCAGCTTGCTCGGCTGCGACTTCTTCGGCCCGCTTGCGCGACACGCGGCCCATGCCGAAGGCGATCAGCCCGAGCACGAGTGATGTGCCGATGAGCGGCGTGGTGGGCAGCGGCGTGAGGGCGAGCAAGCCGAGGAAGATGGCTGTGATGATGAGGCCGCGCGGCTGACTGACGAGCTGGCCGGTGAGTTCGTCACCGAGGCCCTGCTTGCTGCCCGAGCGAGTAACGATGAGCGCCGACGCAATCGAAATGATGAACGACGGCAGCATGCTCGTGAGGCCGTCGCCGATGGTGAGCGTGGTGAACACGCTGACGGTCTGGCCGATCTCCCAGCCGCGTTCGAGAATGCCAACCGCGATGCCGCCGAGGATGTTGACCGCGAGGATGACGATGCCGGCGATGGTGTCGCCGCGAACGAACTTACTGGAACCGTCCATCGCACCGAAGAAGTCGGCCTCGCGGCGAATCTCGTCGCGGCGCGTGCGCGCTTCTTCTTCGGTGATAAGGCCGGCGTTGAGATCCGAATCGATAGCCATCTGCTTGCCGGGCATGGCATCG
>JBCCQU010000199.1:0-5090 GCA_039208875.1 Planctomycetota bacterium | reverse complement strand
CGACGCGAAAGGTCGCGGCGGGGCCATACAAAAACCGCCACCCGATTCCCGGATTGAAAGCCGAGTATTCCGCGGCAATGCATCGCTCGACGTCGTCTAGCGTTGGTGGCGTCGTCGGATCGCTGCGGTCGTTCATGTGAACAGCCCGCTGGTCGGACGACCCTTACTTGCAGGCACAGGCCGCTTGCTAACTTTCTTGCCCCGCTTTGATGTCTTCTTGCCCTTCGGCTTTACCGCAACATCTGCCTGTGCGGCCACAGCCTTCGTTTCGCCATTCGGCGACGGCTCATCGCCATTGTGATCGACCACGATTACGCCGTCGTCGTTGTCGAGTCGGCCGTTGGTCTCCGCCAGCTTGTCAGACTTCTTGCCGATGACCTTGCCATCCTCATCGAGAATGGCGTCCGCAAGCTCGGTCCGCCGCTGTGCCTGCCGTTGCAACGCTGAGTAAAGCTCTTCCTTATCTGCCCCGGTTATCGCGTTGCAGGCCTTGGCGATCTCGCCGATGTACCGCTCGAAGATATCGCGGCGTTCGCCCTCGCGCTTCATCGCCTTCCGGCGGCGGATGTACGTCCCGAGCTTTCGGCCGCACTCCTGCAACGCGAGCTTCATCTCCTTCTTGATCTCGTCGTACTCTGCGATCGCTTCCTTGCTCTCGCTCGTGAACGGCACCCACACGCTCGCCATGTGGATCATCACAACGAGCGGCCCGACCGGTGCCGCTCCTCGCGGCTGCTGCAGGCCGTAGTTCTTCCAGCCCGTGTCCGTCACCGCCTTGAACGAGCAACACGCCGACTGCTGATACAGCAACGGCACGCGATTAGCAAAGCGAATCACCCGCGCCGACTCGTCGCCCGGCAGATCACCGCCGAACGCGATCGCTGCCTCGATCTGGAACGGGTTGCCGCGATACACAGCCGCCGGCCTTGTGCTCGCCGCGTAGAACTCAGCCTTCACGCCCTTCAGCAAACCGGCCAGCATCGTGCGCACGCCGATGGGCGCCAGGCAGTTGGTGGGGGGGCTCCGAAGCTTCGCATTCTGCAACGCGTTGTAGATCCGCTCAGCCGCGGCATGATCGATGTTCTTGAGCCACGTCTGCCCGGTGATGGTGCTGCCTTTGGTGCTCGCAGCTTTCGTCACATCCTTGATGACCGCAGGCGGCACGCGGCAGAACTCGTGCTTGAAGAAGCCGCCGAGCTGCTTCTGCTCGGTCTTCTTGAGGTAGTTCAGAAACGTCCCGAGTTCGACGCCGTGCGGGTGCGGCTTGATCTCTTCGGTCTCCGGCGGCAGTTCATCCACCGCCCTCGGAAACACAATCCTGTCTGCAAACTCCGTCGTCCGCGTCGGCTCGGTCTTTACTTCCGCGCCTTTGTTGTCCGCAGCCTCGAGGCCCGGCTCTTCCGCAGCCTTCTCCGGCGGGATGAACGTGATCGCCGCGTGCGGGTTCGCGATCGCTGTCTGCTCGAGGTACGTATCGACCGACGCCTTGCCCTTTACGTACCGCGCTTCGAGTTCGATCGTCACCGCGGTGCCCGTCGGCGATGACAACGGCATCGGCTCGTCATCACCAAGCTCGCGGTCGATTGTGACCTCCGGCTTGTTCTTCGTCGTATCCATCGCGAGTTGGATCAGGTGAGCCGGCTTTGATTTGCTCGGCTTCGTCACGATGACCATGGGCTTGCCCGTCGTCATCAGGCCGTACATGCCCGCCGCAGAAATGCCGATGCCCTCTGGCCGCGCGACATCTTCAGCCGGTGAAACTTCGAGCCGTACAGCAGCTTGCCGAAGATGTTCTCGACCTGCCGCCGCACGATGCCCGGACCGTTGTCTGTGATCGTCAGCCGATAACGCCCCGGCTTGCTCGCCGATGGCGGCGGAGTCACCTCTTCGAGCTTCACCGCGATATCCGGCAGAATGCCAGCCTCTTCGCACGCGTCGAGGCTGTTATCCACAGCTTCCTTCACCGTCGTGAGCAACGCCTTTCGCGGGTTGTCAAACCCCAGCAGGTGCCGGTTCTTGGCAAAGAATTCGGAAACGGAGATGTCCCGCTGCCGGGCCGCCATGGTTTCAGCGGTCTGGCGAGACTTCGCGGATTTCGACTTTGAAGATGGGCGTGCAGCCATACGGGATCCGTCCGGGTGGCGATCGTGAATGAGAGGCAACAACGCGGGTTCCGTCCCGCAGCCCGGACTATATCAGGTCCTTGAACAAGCCCGGCGGCCTCCGATTCGGGCCCCGGCACAACTGCTGTATGAAGATTCGGCAAACGCAACCATTTGAGCACCATCCGAGATGACGGGTCGCAGCACGGCAGATACGCTACCGCCGAAGGGGTCGTAGAGAGACAGAAACCCCACCAGCAAATTGTGCATCGGCTGCGACGCTGTTGTTGCAGCCAAAGCTTGGTGACAGGAAGGCCGCGAGAGCGGTCGGAGGAGACAGCCATGAAGACAGCATTCGCTACCGCTCTGATTGCTGCAGCCGGCACTGCCGCTGCTCAGACTGCAACCCTCTACCAGGTGCAGACTGCCGCGTCACAAAGCAACCCGACGCTGACCCCAACGGTTGTTGCGGCAGGCCTCGCTGGCGACGTTCTCTCTGCCGGTTCTGGCATCTCTGCCGCTTCCGGTGGTACATGGAACTGGAATGGCTGGGCTGATGGCGGTACACCTAGCACACAGGCCGAGGCGTTGGCAGAGGACGAGGTTTGGAACTGGGGCTTTGACGTCGCGGGTGCCAACCTCGTCGTGACACTCGAGACCTTTGATATCCGGCTCGATAGGTCGGGCTCGGGCCCGAACCAGTTTGACATCACGGTCGCTGTTAACGGCGGTACTCCCACTTCGGTGCTTTCGGACGACTTCGGCGATTCATCGAGCGGACGCGATTATGTCGCCGTCTCGCTCGGCAACATCGTCGTCAACTCGGGCGATAGCGTCGAATTCCAGCTCGTTGCTTGGGGCGCTGATAGCGGCGGCGCCAGCTCCGGCGGTACGTTCGATCTCGAGACTGTTGATTTCAACGGAAGCGATCCGCGTTCGCTGCGCATCAACGGTACGGTCGTCCCGACGCCGGCCTCTGCTGCACTCGTCGGCCTCGCGGGCCTCGCCGCAATCCGTCGCCGCCGCTAACGGTGCTTGAGTAAGACAACATTCGGCAGCCCCTGCACGCTCGCGGGGGCTGCTCTTTTGACGGCAGGTTCGTGCAAGGCGGCTCGCAAGCCGTTGAGACCCCGAATAGGGCGTCAAGAACAATATCGGGCGTGCCGGTAAAGATTGCGCAAATGTGGCTCGGCAGGTTGCGCTTTGCATGTCGCGATTTCGTCCCGAGCTACTATTGCAACGCGCTAACTGGCCCTGCCACCGCACCCCTGGCAAGAGAGGAGACAGCGTGATCTCGATGACCGCGACTGCCTCGGCTCTTGTTGCCGCGTCGGCCGCGTTGCACGCTCAGGATGTCATTATCACCGGCATCGTCGACGGCGAACTCCCGGGCGGCCTCCCCAAAGCCATCGAGATTTACGTCGCCGGCACCGTCGATCTCGAAGGCCTTACGGTCGTCCGCGAAGCCAACAGCCCGGGCGTTGATGGCTTCATCGACCTCGAAGGCGTCTACACCGACGAGTTCGTGTATCTCGTCGGGCCGGGCCTCGGCGGCGCCGACGGCGTGCAAGCTTTCGCCGATGTGTTCGGCCACACCGGCGACTTCGCGAACGTCATCTTCGATCGCGCTGTCACAGGCAATGGCGACGACAAGTTCTCGCTCGTCGACTCGGGATCGCAGACCATGCACACCCCGCTCGTCGGTCCCGTGCATGACGCGATCGGCAACGCTGGTAGTCCCGGCGACGTCGAAGACCAAATGCCTTACCGGGACGGCTGGCTCTACCGCAAGAGCGACACCGGCCCCGACGGTGACTTCGTCCCAACCAACTTCACCACCAGCGGCAACGACGCCCTCGACAATACCGACGCTGCAGGTATCGCAGCCGCTGTCCCCTTCGGCACATACGTCAGAGCGCCCGACGCAACCAACGCCTGCCCGCCCGATCAGGACACCGACGGCAACCTCGACATTGACGACTTCTCATCGTTCGTCACCAACTTCTTCAGCAGCAACGCACTCGCAGACGTCAACGCCGACCAAACGCTCGATATCGACGATTTCTCTGATTTCGTCAGCCAGTTCTTCAACCCGCCGGAAGGTTGTTCCCCGTAGTTTTTCGCACGTTCGCACGCAGCGTGCTTGTCCACAGCTTGAAGAGAGTCACCAAAGGGAGATCTGCAAATGACCAAGAACCAAGCCATCGTCGCGGCACTCGCCGCGGGTCTCGCTAGCACCGCCAGCGCTGATGTCATCGCGAGCACGCTCGGCCAAGTCGGCAGCGACCTGAACCTTCAGAGCTTCACCAATACCGAGGATGGCCTGTACACCAGCGCCGCCGACCTCTTCGGTATTGTCGAAGTTGGTTTCGACAGCATGCCCTTCGCCCTCGCCGATGACAGCGTCACCGCCATCGGTGGTTCAGTCTTCGAAGGCGATAGCCAGGGCATCCTCGACGGCCGCTTCATCGGTATGGAAGTCTTCGGCGCTGTCGACACCGTGAACGGCGACAACGCCGACGGCGTTGGAACCGCTGTCTGGACGTTCAACTTCGATAGCCCCGCGACGCTCGACTCCGTCTCCATCGACCTCGCGGCGATGGGCGACTTCGAAGACGGCAGCGATGGGTACGAAGTGCTCTACTCCATCAATGGTCTCGCCGATGTCAGTTGGATCACCACAACTGTCGACGAGACACTGGACGACCAGCCATACACAATGGAGGGTGGCGCGACACCGCTCATCGACGATCCGATTCTCGCCAACGGCGTCCAACTCAACGATGAATTCCAGACGTTCACGCTCGACCTTGGCGGCGTTTCCGCTAACCTCTTCTCAGTCACCATCACCGGTGGCGGTGACGGCGGAGCAGAAGCATTCGCAGCCATGGCCATCGTCGTCGAAGGCAGCACCGACGGCACCGGCCCCGTCTGCCCGCCCGATCAGAACACCGACGGCAACCTCGATATCGATGACTTCTCAGCTTT
>JBCCQU010000198.1:0-5127 GCA_039208875.1 Planctomycetota bacterium | reverse complement strand
TCGGCGCCTCGCTCTCAGGTTTCCTGCGCACCATAGTCGAGGTCCGCGTCGCCACCTGCGAGCAGATGACCTATTCCGAGTTCATCTCGGCCCTGCCCAACCCGACCAGCTTCAACCTCATCGAAGCTGACAGCCTCGAAGGCCAGATGTGCCTCGAGATCAGCCCGCTCATCATCTATCCCATCATCGACCGGCTCCTAGGCGGCACCAGCCAAGACCTCTTCATCCCCCAACGCCCGCTCACACTCATCGAGACCCGGCTCATCTCCAACGTGACCAATCGAGGTCTCACAGCTCTGGCTGAAGCCTGGGCCGGCGTCCGCGAACTCCAGTTCGATATCACCGCCTCCGAGTCCAACCCGCAGCTCGTGCAGATCGTGCCGCCCAACGAGGTCGTGGTCGTGGTCAGCTTCGAGCTCAAGCTTGCCAACCGCGCCGGCACGATGAACCTCTGCATCCCCTACAACGTCATCGAGCCGGTTGTCGATGAATTGAGCGCACAAAGCTGGTTCAGCGTCACCAAGCGTGCCGGCAGCGAAACCACCGCCAAACGCCTCGAAGCCCGCATCAAACCCGCCAAGGTCGACGTGACCGGCCTGCTGGCCGAGACGACGCTCACCCTCCGCGATCTCGCCTCGCTCGCTGTGGGCGATGTCATCACCACGCACAAGTCGGCAGATCAGCCCGTCGTACTTTGCGTCGGCGGCGAACGCAAGTTCATCTGCGAGGTTGGCCAGCACAAGGGCGCGCGCGCCCTGCGAGTCATCCGCAAGGCGACATCGAACGATCGCCATTAGCCGAATCTCAACGGCTCTCGCTGCTTTCCTCGTTTGACCCATCGCTCCCGATGACCTTCAATAAGGACGCCGAGGCATGGTGCCCCGGCACGTGGAGCGACCCATGCCATTGGTCCGCGACGATGTCCGCTAATCGCTCGATCTTGCATTTGCCCGGGGAAACCTTGGCAGGCTGTCGATCGCTTAGCTGGGGATGGCTCATGAGGTGAGTCAAATACCCCAGGACAACCCCGAGTCTCGGTATCTGCCGAGGCCGGAGGACACCGTCGCGGCCGCCGGCTTTCAAGCCCGAGCGGCCTTGTTTGTTTTTCCAAAGCCGACCCCGTCAGCACATCTCGACATCCAGACAACCCGGAGACGAACGTGAACAACCCCGAAATGCTGAGAATCCTCGACTCGGTCGCCCGCGACCGCAACATCGAACGCTCGCTCCTCATCGAGGCGCTCGAGCAGGCGATGGTCTCAGCCGCACGCCGCCACTACAACACGCTTGATACCGAAGAATTCACCTGCAAGCTCGATCCGCTCTCCGGCGAGATGGATCTCCGCCGCCACGGCGAGCCGATGGAGCTCGACCCCGAGGGCTTCGGCCGCATCGCCGCACAGACCTTCAAGCAGGTCATGATCCAGCGCTTCCGCGAAGACGAGCGCAACAGCATCTACGACGAGTTCTCCAAGCGAGTCGGCGAGATCGTCACCGGCACCGCTCAGCGGTACGAGGGCGGCGCACTCGTCGTCACCATCGACCGTGCTGAGGGCTTTATGCCCCGCTCCGAGCAGATCCCAGGCGAGCAGTTCGTCTCGGGTGATCGCGTCCGCTGCCTGATTCTCGATGTCCGTGAGCAGGGCAACCAGGTGAAGATCGTGCTCAGCCGATCGCACCCCGACTTCATCAAGCGACTGTTCGAGCTGGAAGTCCCCGAGGTCGCCGAGCGCATCATCGAGGTCAAGGCCATGGCCCGCGAGGCCGGCTATCGCACCAAGATCGCGGTCAGCTCCATCGACTCCAAAGTCGACGCGGTCGGCGCCTGCGTCGGTGTCCGCGGCAGCCGAATCAAGAACATCGTCGATGAGCTCAACGGCGAGAAGATCGACATCGTCCGCTGGAACGAGTCGAGCCAGATCCTCATCCAGAACGCGCTCAAGCCGGCCGAGGTCAACGAGATCAGCCTGTGCTTCGAGCTCGGCCGAGCAACGGTCATCGTCCGCGACGATCAGCTCAGCCTTGCGATCGGCAAGCGTGGCCAGAACGTCCGTCTCGCGGCCCGCCTGACCGGCTGGGATGTCGACATTCTCACGCCGGAGGAGTTCAACAAGGGTCTGGACATCCTGTCGGAGACGCTGCTGCCGCTCGAAGGCATCACCGAGGAGCATGTCGACCGCCTCGCTGCACTCGGCATCATCAGCGTCTTCGATGTCGAGGAGGTCGGAGCCGACGTGCTCGTGGCCGAGCTCGAGCTCGACGCCGAGCTCGCAGCGACAGCTGCCGAGGTTGCGGGCGAGAAGGCCAAGATCGTGGCCGAGATTCAGCAGAAGGAAAAGGAAGAGGCCGACGCACGCCGTGCCGCCGAGCAAGAGGCTGCAGCTCGCCTGCTCTCGGGCGATGGCGAGGCGAGCGATCTCAGTGCAGAAGCCCAGGCCGCGGCACTGCTCGGCTTTGGCGGCGATGCACCCGCGCCGGCTGAGGAACAGCCTGTGTCCGAAGAGGCTCGCGAAGCCGGCGAGGCCGCAGCAAGCAACATCCTCGGCGACGCGCCGAGCGATGAAACCAATCAGGGCTAACACACCGGCCCGACATCACGACGCATTCGCCGGGGGGCGATAGCAGAGACGTAAGCGGGCGGGGCCCGCAGGAGACAGCAGCTTGGCACGACGCGTGTTTGAGGTAGCAAAGGAACTGGGCGTGGCCTCCAAGGCTGTGGTTGCCAAATGCCACGCCGAGGGCATCCCCGAAAGCCTCATCAAAAACCACATGTCCACCGTCTCGGCCGGACTCGAAGCCACCATCCGTCAGTGGTTCAGCGAAGCCGAGGCTGCGCAGGACGCCGGCGGCACCGCTGTCGAAACGGCTGCGAAGGTCGACATAACCAAGGTGCGCGCCAAGCCCCGCCGCAAGGCCGTCGCCAAGAAGGCCGTGGCCAAGAAGGCAACACCCGTCACGACCGACGACGCCCCCGCCACAACCGAAACCACAACCGAAACCACAACCGATACCGCGACAGACACGGCAGTAGCCGCGACGACCGAAGCACCCGCCGCACCAACGACCAACGGCGATGCTGCACCCGCTGACGCACCGGCTGCAACCCCCGCAGCGACCCCCGCCGCCAAGGCAACAGCAAAGCCCGCTGCCAAGGCTGTGTCGCCTGCAGCGTCATCGCCACCAACGACTCCACCGCCCGCAACGGGCCGACCCACCCCGGTCATCGCGGGCCTCGGCGATCCGTCGAAGGCCACCGGAGTCGGCACACAAGACACCAGCAAGGCAGCGGGCAATGACAGCGACGGTGCCGCAGCCACGCCCGCTGCACGCAAGCCGGGCGACGACGCAACGGGCACGCCCGCTGCGACGCCGGCGCCCAAGCCAACGCCCCGTCCCGCTCCGCCGCCGCGACCGACCGCGGTCCGCATGAACGTGCCGGACCGGCCCGATGTCGTCGCACCCGCCGGCCGAAAGATCGACGACGTCGAGAAGAAGACCGCCAAGCTCAGCGGCCCGAAGGTCGTCCGCGTCGAAGCTCCAGAGCGCATCGACCCACCGCGTCCGCGCGCACCTCGCGGACCCGGCGGCGGCTTCGGCGCACCCGGCGGCATGCCCGGTGACGGCGGCCGAAGCCCACGACGCGGCGGTGGCGGCGCTCGCCGAGGACCCGGCGGCCGAGACGAAGGCGGAGCCGGCGCAGGCTTCAGCCAGCAAGACCTCGCCGAACGCGAGGCCAAGCTCCTCCGCTCCGGCGGCTACCTCCGGCAACGACGCCAGCAGGCCAAGCGCGCCGGCATGGCTGCCACCACACAGACACCGGTGCAGACCGGCGGCACGGTCAAGATCGCGGAGCCCTTCACGATCAAGGACCTGTCCGCAGCCACCGGCGTCAAGGCGGCAGAGATCGTCAAGAAGCTCTTCATGCAGGGCGTGATGGCCACGGCCAACTCGGGCATCGATGCCGAGAAGGCCCAGGAAATCATGTTCGAGTACAACATCGAGCTCGAAGTCGAAGAGTCAAAGAGCGCCGAGCAGAAGGTCACCGAAGAGTTTGGCCAGCGCGACGCTGTCGACGAGCGCCGCCGCGGACCCGTCGTCACCATCCTCGGCCACGTCGACCACGGCAAGACATCGCTGCTCGACCGCATCCGCAACGCCAACGTCGCGGACGGCGAGGCGGGCGGCATCACGCAGGCCACCAGCGCCTTCCGCGTGCCCGTCAAGGTCAGCGACGACGAGAAGCAGGTCGTCTTCATCGATACGCCGGGCCACGAGGCCTTCACCGAGATGCGCTCACGCGGCGCCAACGTCACCGACCTCTGCGTCATCGTCGTTGCTGCCGACGACGGCGTCATGCCACAAACCATCGAGTCGATCAGCCACGCCAAGGCTGCCGGCACGCCGATCGTCGTTGCACTCAACAAGATCGACAAGCCGGAAGCGACCGACAGCAACATCCAGAAGATCCTCGGCCAGCTCGCCGAGCACGAGCTCAACCCGGTCGACTGGGGCGGCGATACCGAGGTCATCCGCACCAGCGCCACCAAGGGCGAGGGCATCCAGGAACTGCTCGAGGTCCTCGACTACCAGGCCGAACTCCTTGAACTCAACGGCGACTTCGGCGGCCCCGCACGCGGCACCGTCATCGAAGCACGGCAGGTCGAGGGCCGAGGCACCGTCGCCAACATCCTCGTCTCCGATGGCGAACTCAAGGTCGGCGACTTCATCGTCGCGGGCCGAGGCTTCGGCCGTGTTCGCGATATCACCGACGATCGCGGCAAGAAGCTCAAGAGCGCCACGCCGCCGATGCCCGTGCAGATCTCAGGCCTCGATGAACTGCCCGACGCCGGCGATCACTTCTACATCGTCGACAGCCTGAAGAAGGCAAACGAGGCTGCGCAGCAACGCCGCGACCGCGACCGACAAGAGCAACTCGCTCAGCCCAAGGTCACGCTCGACTCCATGCTCAGCCAGATGCAGGAGACCGACATCAAGGAGATCCTCATCGTGCTCAAGGCCGATGTGCGAGGCTCCGTCGATGTCCTCCGCAACGAGATCGAAAAGGTCTCGACCGACGAGGTCAAGGTCCGCGTGCTGCAATCAGCCGTCGGTGGCATCACCGAGTCG
>JBCCQU010000197.1:0-5128 GCA_039208875.1 Planctomycetota bacterium | reverse complement strand
TGTACTCACGCGGCGACATGATGTTCTCGTTGTTGGCATTCCGCCAGTGCGAAGTCACACGATGGCCGCGGCTCCGAAACACCGGCTTGCCATCCGCGTCAAGCTCGTCCGCAACAATCTGCTGAAAGTTCGAGTATGAACCTCGGCCATCCGAGCGCTTCGGCTGCCACTGGAAGTCGTTGTGGCCGTTGTCCTGGTTTCTCGCACGGAAGTCGCGAACAGTCCCCTCAAGCGTGATCGACTGCGGCAGAGATGACGACGGCTGAGCCGCAGCCCCGGCCGAATAACCCTCAGCGGACGAAAGCGTCGCCACCGCCGGCAAACACAACGCCATCGCAGCCATCGACTGCATCATCCTTGCGTTCCGACGAGGATTCTGCTTCCGGCCAACGTCCCGCACCGCGAAGCTTCCTGACCTTGCCATGTGACCTCCAAGCGGAACAACCGCGCCGACTCGAATTGCATGCACGCCCGACACCCCGTCGAACGCCGACACGCCCGCCGAGTCGGCCCGGGCCTGCCTGCACAACCAAGCCTGTAAATCACCCTCCCCGCCGACCAACTTCTGCAGCGATATTCCCCGCTGCCGGTTCCGGCTGTAACGCCTCCCCGCTACGCTGCCCAACAACGCCATCGGCCCACGGACGGGACCGATGCGCCCGCACACCCACGGAGGGATGCGCACATGGACCGCTTTGTCATCGCCGGCGGAAGACCGCTCGCCGGCACGCTCGACGTCAACGGCTCAAAGAACGCCGCACTGCCGCAGATGGCAGCCTCGCTGCTCACGGATCAGCCGCTGCAACTCGCAGGCGTCCCCGATCTCTCCGACATCAACAACATGCGTCGCCTGCTGCAAGAGCTCGGCTGCGACATCAACACCACCGACGGCGTCACATCCATCCACGCGACCGACGCCTCGGCAAGCCACGCCCGTTACGACATCGTCAAAACCATGCGCGCAAGCATCTGCACGCTCGGCCCCATGCTCGCCAGCCGCGGCGAGGCACGCATCTCCATGCCCGGCGGCTGCGCCATCGGCGACCGACCCGTCGACCTCCACCTCCGCGGCCTCGAAGCACTCGGCGCGCGCATCAGCTTCGAAGCCGGCGACATCATCGCGCGCGCACCAAAGGGCGGACTCCGCGGCGGCACCGTCTTTCTCGGCGGTCCCTTCGGCTCCACCGTGCTCGGCACCGCCAATGTCATGTCGGCCGCAGCACTCGCCGACGGCACCACCATCATCGAGTCCGCAGCCTGCGAGCCCGAGATCGTCGATCTCGCCAAGCTCCTCACCGCGATGGGCGCACAAATCCACGGCGCCGGCTCGCCGAGACTCGTCATCGAAGGCGTCGATTCGCTGAGCGGGGCCGAGCACCGAGTCATGGCCGACCGCATCGAGGCCGGCACCTTCATCGCGCTCGCGGCCATCACACGCAGCGAACTCACGCTCACCAACTGCCCGCTCGATGCGCTCATGGCTTTCACCGACCGCCTCGCGCGCGCCGGCGTGTCCATCCGCCGAGTCCGCGATGGCGAGCCCGGCTCCGATCCGCTCGCAGCCACCTGCACCGTCGTCGCGCCCGAACGCCCAGAGCCCGTCGAAGTGACAACGCAGCCGCACCCCGGCTTCCCGACCGATCTGCAAGCGCAGACCATGGCGCTGCTGAGCCTCGCGTCCGGGCACTCGGTGGTGACCGAGCGCATCTTCCCGGAGCGGTTCTTGCATGTTGCTGAGCTTGGACGCATGGGCGCGCGCATCTTTCGGCAAGGCCCCACCGCCATCGTCTCGGGCGTGGAACGCCTCCGCGGCGCGCCCGTCATGGCCAGCGACCTCCGCGCCTCAGCCTGCCTCGTGCTCGCAGCGCTCGCTGCGGAAGGCGAGACAACGATTAGCCGCGTGTACCACCTCGACCGCGGCTACGAACGCCTCGAAGAACGCCTCGCGCCGCTGGGTGCCGAGATCCGCCGAGAAGCAGGCGATTGAGCCCTCATTTGATGTGTCGGTGGTGCCATAGCAGAAGCAGGCTATCGATATCGCGAATTGATGCCTCTCGCACAAGCTTCGCAACATGCTGGCACAAGGCGGCGAACCGATGTGCGAATCGCCGATACTCCACGTCCAGCGTCGCCTCAGCACGAAGTCGCGGACAATTCGCTAGCTGGTTTAACGCTGAGTTCGCATAGGCGTCATAGATCGGAACTTGAGCAACATGAAAATGCAAAAACTTCGATGCGAATGATCGTTGATTTCGACGGTGTGTTCCGCTCGCCTCTCTCATCTGTTGCCTCAACAAGCCACAGAACTCTGTTACAACGGCCACGACGTCGTCCGGAGCATTCCACCATGGCTCCGGAGCGGCATTTATTGCACGAAGGCGGTCGACGAGAGTTACGACTGTTGTAGCGTTTCGTTGAAGTAACTCGGCGACTGTTGCCAGACTTCCTGCCGGCGGGTGTATACCGGGCTTCACAGCGCGTTGAAGCTGAGCGGTCATCGCACCATTGACCAGCCAGAGCCGAGCACAGATCGAAGACATGGAATCATGACGAGCGTTTTTACACACCGCGTACAGCGTGTCATCGAATTCAAGCCAATGCTCGCGGTGATACTCAGCCGCTTCACGAACTAACGCGGCTAGCTGACCATCCGAAATCACTTTCGCAGGCACTCAGTCTTCCTCAAAGCCGTCCAGCACCAGCTTCGCCAAGGCATCGAGCGCTTTGTCAGCGTCGTCGCCTTCGCAGATTACTTCGAGCTTTGTGCCCTTGGTCGCAGCCAGCATCATCATCTGCATGATCGACTTGCCGTCCACTTCCTGATCGGCCTTGCGCACGATCACGCTCGATGAGAACGCAGCCGCGGTATCCACGAACGACATCGCCGGCCGGGCGTGCAAGCCCAGCCTGTTCACGATGGTCACCGTCTTGGACACGCGCTCTGGCAAACAAGGCTCCCCTGCAACGGCCGGGGCCTAGCCGCCGAGCTGGTTGTCGTCCGCCTCGTCGAGCAGCGTCATCACTTCTTCCACCGTCGTCGCCTGACGCAAGAAGCGGCGGAAGTTCGGCAGGCTCAGGTTGCGGAAGATCACTTCCATCGCGTGCAGGTGATCCTCGGGCTTCGCGTCCGGGCTCAGCAGCACAAAGACCACATACACCGGCTGCTTATCAAGAGCTGCGAAGTCAATCCCCGCCTGGCTCAGCCCGATCGCACCGGCCATGCCCTCGAGCCCCGAGTGCTTCACGTGCGGCACCGCGACGCCCTTGCCGAAGCCGGTCGAGCCCTTCTCTTCACGAGCGAGCACCGACTTCACAAGATCATCCCGCGAAGCGCTGCCCGTCACGCCGGCCTCGACCAACGCATCGACCAGTTCCGCAACGACGCCATCGCGATCGGTCGCGGTCAGCGATGGACGGATGGCTTGCTCTACAACGATGTCCCGAAGCTTCATCGACATCCCCAACTTGCGCCTCAGCTCGGGCGGTGATGGCTCACCTTGAGCCGTTCCTTGAAATCGGTCAACTGTCGGCTGCTCTTCTGAGCCGCCTGATCGAGAGCGGCGTACACATCCGCATCGGTCGCGACCGACACGAAGTTGTCGTGCTTCTCGACATCGACCACGACCTCGACCTTGAACGTGGCGGGGTGAGAACCCTCGCGCTCGATCGTCACGGTGATCTGCTGCGTGCCGTCAAAGTAGCGAGGCAGCTTCTCGACGCGCTTCTCGGCGTGCTGCCGGATGGCATCGGTTGCCTCGATGTTCCGTCCGATCACCTCGACCCGCATCGCTGCTCCTTTGGACTCACGCCGCCGTTCCGATCCTCGATCCCGGCATTTCTCCGGCGATCTCCACTATAGCCGGCAGCAGGTCGGCTTCAGTCGCGCCGCCCCCCTGTGCCCTCGTCTGTGCCCTCGTCAGCCGATTTCGCGTCGCCCGCATCATCGCCGTCGCCCGCGTTGTTCGTCTCGCCGTCCGCGTTGCCCTGCTGCAGCGGGGTGCCGCCCATCGCCTTGATCGCGTCGTCAAACTCCACCGACCCGCCCGGCTGCTCAGCATCGGGCACCAGCACGCCGCCGGTTATGAAGAACCGGATCGCTTCCTCCACACCCACCGGCAGATCGATCACCTCCGACTCCGGCACGCTGATCGTGAAGCCCGTGAACGGCGTCGGCGTCGAAGGCACAAAGATCGTCACCATCTCCGCGCCGCCCGCGCGATGGATCGACCGCATCGAGTTGCCCGTCACGAGCGCCACGGTCCACACGCCCTTGCGCGGATACTGCACCACCACCACGCGATTGAACGCAATCGGCCGATCGCCGAGCACCATCTCCGTCACACGCTTCACGTGCGGATACACCTGCTTGAGCAGCGGCAGCCTCTGAAACCAATCCTCGAACTTGCCATACACACGCCGCCCGATGTAGCCACCGAGCAGCAAGCCCGCGAAGTAAATCACAACGATCGCAACAACAAGGCCGATGAGATTCAGCCCCGGTGTCGCGTCCCACGCTTGCCGAAACTTGTCTCGCCGTAGCGACTGACGGATGTCACGCCGCAGCGCGTTGGTCTCGACAGCGTCGGCCGCTTCAGGCACCAGCCCCTCGTCCCGCCGACGGCTCAGCTCGCGCGTCACTTCATTGTCGGTGACCTTGAACCAATCCGGAACCTTGTCGCCGTCCGGGCTGTCGACATCAACAACACGCGGCGTGACCTCCACCACCAACAACTGAATGACGCTGTTGATCGGCTGGCCCACGTTGTTCATCAAGAACAGAAAGAGCTGATACAGCAGCCAAAGCGTCAGGACCGACGGCAGCAAGATCGCCAGGCCCCGGCCGAAGAACCGCTGAAAGTCAGACCCAAACGTGCGACGCGGCGGAGCGTCGTCGCCGAGCTTGCCATCTTGTTTGTGCTGGTTGCCGCCACCCACGTCGACATCAGGCTTGCCGGTCGTCATGCCAGTGCTCGACTCGTGTTCGACCCCATGCTCGTCCCGCGTGCCCGGTGCGGCATCCGCAGCCGGCTCGCCAGACAGCCCCGCCTCACACGGCAAGACCTTTCCGAAATGGGCCTAACAGGACTCGAACCTGTGACCTCACCCTTATCAGGGGTGCGCTCTAGCC
>JBCCQU010000196.1:0-5144 GCA_039208875.1 Planctomycetota bacterium | reverse complement strand
GGCGTCGTCGAGCACGCCGTCAATGGTCGCGCTGCCGCGCGGGATGAACCATGCGGGGTTGTCCGGCGTCACCGGATCGACCCCGACCCCGGCCGAGAAAACCATGCGCTGCTCGAGCTGCTCTGCTCGGCCGACCGAGCCCGCAAGCCCAGCCAGACGCCGACGCTCCCCGACCATCCCGTAGCGATCCCGCATGATCCACTCCTACCTCGACACCAATGCAACTCTGCGATTCTGTCTCTGGGGCGGCAACCCCATTTGAGCGCAACAACCGCATCGGCGGTCCGCGAACCGTCACTGCACGAATCTTCGCCAGTAGAAGTACCAGCGGGCCACGTTTCGCCATGAATCGTGCGTAATCATCAAAATCGATCGACTCCAAGGACACCTACATCCCTGTTCTGCTGTTCGCATTTCGATCGGAATTTAAACACAAACCACTGCTAAAAAAGGACTTATGCATCACATCAACTATTCAACAGCCGCCGAACCCCTCACTCGGTGTTCTCCCCTGTTCTGCACTGTCGCAATCCGTGCGGCAAGCCGATAGCGTCCAAACCCATGCCCGACGCAACGCCCGACATCCTCCGAGAGCCCGGCGCGACCATCCACAAGTTCGGCGGCACCAGTATCGCCGGGCCCGATCGCCTCCGAGCCGCAGCCAAACTCATCGCAGCCGAAGCCCGCATTCCCTACACCGTGGTCGTCTCGTCCGCGATGAGTCAGGTCACCAATCGACTCCTCAAGATCTTCCACACCGCCGGCCTCGGCGATGTGCAGCGCGTCCTCGACGCCGTCCAGGCCCTCGCCGATGACCATCGCGCCGCAGCAGCCGGCATCGATGCCGACGACGCAACCCTCGCCCAGATCGAAGAGTTGCTCACCGGCCTCAGCCGCACCGCAGCAGCAGCAACTGCACTCCGCGACCGCTCACCGCGAACGCACGACATCATCGTGTCCTTCGGCGAACGCCTGGCCGTCCGCCTGCTCGCGTCGGCGATCCGATCAGAAGGGCTCGACGCGCGCGCACTCGACGCCTCTGACTTCCTCGACACCACCGACCGCCATACCGAAGCCGATCCCGTCACGTTCCTCGGCGATCGCAGCGTCGCCGCGGTTGTCCAGGCCGTGCTCAAAGCCAACGCCATCCCGGTCATCACCGGCTTCATCGGCCGAGGTCCCGGCGGCGAGATCACAACGCTGGGCCGCGGCGGCTCCGACTTCACAGCAACGCTCGTCGCCGCAGCACTGCGCGCAACCGATGTCAACATCTGGACCGATGTACCGGGTGTGCTCAGCGCCGATCCACGCATCGCACCCAACGCTCAGCCCATCCCCCACCTGCACTACCGCGAAGCTGCGGAGATGTCTTTCTACGGCGCGAAGGTCTTGCATGCGCGCACGATGATCCCGGTCCTTCAGCAGGCAATCCTCGTCCGCGTGCGAAGCACCCTGCAGCCCGACGCCCCCGGCACGCGCATCAACAACACGCCGCCCGCAGCGACATCCCGCAGCGGTGTGCGCGCAGCCACCGCGATCCCCGGCCAAACGCTCGTCAGCATCGAGGGCAGCGGCATGGCCGGCACACCCGGACTGAGCGGAAAGGCCTTCGACGCTCTCGCCGGCGCG
The DNA here is from genome assembly GCA_039208875.1 of Planctomycetota bacterium. Lineage (GTDB taxonomy): Bacteria > Planctomycetota > Phycisphaerae > Phycisphaerales > UBA1924 > JBCCQU01. The sequence continues at coordinate 3,515 of JBCCQU010000196.1, read as the reverse complement.
CGCATCAGCGCGACCATGATCAGCCAGGCATCGTCCGAAGCGTCGGTCTGCATCGCCGTGCCGAGCGATCTCGCAGCGAAAGCCGAAGCCGCACTCAAGCGGGTCTTCTCCGCCGAGCTCAGCAAGCGCATCATCGAGGACATCGTCATCGAGCCGGGCATCTCGCTCGTCGCCGCTGTGGGCATGGGCATGTCGCGCGCACCCGGCGTGGCTGCCAGCATCACCGCCGCCCTTGCCGCCCGCGATATCAACATCCGCGCGATCGCCCAAGGCTCAACCGAGCTCAACGTCACGCTCGCTGTGCGCTCAGACCGCGCCGAAGACGCGGTGCGCGCAATCCACGACGATCTGATCGATGAGCGCCACGGCCCACCGTGCGACGTGATCCTGATCGGCCCGGGCAGCGTCGGACGGGCGGTCGCCGCTCGTCTTGCCAAGCTCGCGCCGGCGTCTGATCGCCGAACGCCGCGCATCGTCGGCGTGGTCGATCGCAGCGGCGGCATCCTCGATCCAGCCGGACTCGGCGATCGTCTCGATGTCATCCTCGCACACAAAGCTGCCGGTCACCCGTTGCGCGATCTCAAAGGTTCAATCGCTGGCTCGCCGAGCGACTTGCTGCGCGCACTCGCTGCGAACACACCCGCGTGCCCAATACTCGTCGATTGCTCCGACAACGCTGCGCACGGCTCGCTGTTTACCGAAGCTCTGAGGGTCGGCTTCGATATCGCGACAGCCAACAAGGGACCGCTCGCCGACACCGACGACGTGTGGCAAGAGTTGCAGATCACTCGCGACCGCCGTGCGCGCATTATCCGCGGCGAGTCCACGATCGGAGCCGGCCTGCCGGTCTGGTCGACGATCACCGAGCTGACCGTGGGCGGCGATGAGATACGCCGCATCGATGCGCTGATGAGCGGCACCATCGGCTTCGTGCTCGATCGCGTCGAGAACGGTGCGAAGCTGAGCGATGCTGTGGCTGAAGCTGTGGAACTCGGCTACACCGAGCCGGATCCGACGATCGATCTCAGTGGCGTCGACGTCGGCCGAAAGGGTCTGATCCTCGGCCGACTCACCGGCTTATCTCCGAACGCAGCGGATGCCAGTGCCGATCCTGTCATCGGTGCGCTGCCAGCCGGTGCAAAGGCCGACGCAGTCATCGACGCACTTCGGGCGCGCGACGCGGGATTTGCTGATCGTGTCGCGAAGGCTCGTGATGCAGGCTGTGTGCTGCGCTATGTGCTGCGGATCGTACGCGGCTTGTCGCGGGCAGCGATCGCAGAACTCCCCACCGATGCACCGCTCGCTCAGGTGAAGGGCGCGACGGCTGCGGTCTCGATCACGTCGCGGGTGTACGCCGAAACTCCGCTAGTCGTGACCGGTTACGGCGCGGGCGCCGAACCGACCGCTTCGGGCGTGGTCAACGACATCCTGCGGATTGCGCACGCAAGGGCTCTGCCATGAGTCGCCATCTGCAACCGACGACCGCCGCAGCATTCGCGCCGGCCACGCTTTCGAACCTCGGCATGGGCTTCGACAATCTCGGACTAGCTGTCGATGCAGGCGGCGACACCGTTCGCGTGTCGCTTGAACCCGGCGCCCCCGGCGTGCGCATCGATGCGATCATCGGCGCCGACTTACCAACCGACGCCACTACAAACACTGCCGCCATTGCAGCCGCTGCGACGCTCCGGGCTGCTGGTGTCGGCGATGACGTGGGCGCAGCCATCACGCTCGAAAAAGGTCTGCCGATCGGATCGGGGCTCGGCAGTTCGGCAGCGAGCTCTGTCGCTGCGGCATATGCGACCAACCTCGCGCTCGGCGTGCCGCTGCGGAAGATGGCGCTGATGGATCCGGTGCTCGAGGCGGAGCAAGCGGTGGCGGGGCGGCACCTCGACAACGTCGCGCCGGCTCTGCTCGGCGGGCTGATTCTGGTTCGCTCGGTTGATCCGATCGATGTCGTTCGGCTGCCCGTGCCCGGCGGCCTTTGGGCGGTGATCGTCTCGCCCGCGTATCCGGTGCTGACGCGTCAAGCGCGCGCAGCACTGCCCGATGTTGTGACGCTGCAAGACACGGTGGCGCACGCTGGCGATCTCGCGTCGTTTGTCGCGGCGTGCTTCGCGGGCGATCTCGATTTGCTGAGCCGGTGTATTCGAGATCGTCTGGCAGAGCCGGTGCGGGCGGCGATGGTGCCCGGAGCCGAGCAGGCATTGGAGGCTGCAAGGGCTGCGGGCGCGATCGGCGCCTCGATCAGCGGCTCGGGGCCGACGCAGTTCGCGTTTTGCCGAACGCGCCGCAGCGGCGAGGCGATCGCCCGGGCGATGTGCGAGGCCTTTGAGGCAGCGGGCGTGGCTGCGACGTGGACGATCTCCCCCACGGATCGCCCTGGTGTGCGTACCGCACCGATGCCGGCCTGAAAGCCAAAATACAAGCCGAGTTGGGGCGCCGACGAGACTAGGAATCGACTGGGGATTTTCTCTTGCCGATCGCGTTTTGGCATTGTTCTGAGAACATAAGTCGGTATTGTGGCGGTTCGCCGGCGGCGAGTGCGCTGTCGAGCGGTCTAATCGAAGACCTCAGGTATCCACGGAGACCGATCGTTATGAACAGCTCACGCCTCATCGCTGCCGCGCTGCTTGCCTCGGCCACATTCTCGACCTCGTCGCTCGCCTCGGAAACCGTGTCGGCCGAGTTCACCGGTCCGGGCGGCGGGCAGGTGGGGTTGGCCGGCAGCCGCAACCAGGCCGGTCAGAGCTTCACGCCGTTGGTCGCGGGCGAGTTGTCTTCACTCAGCCTGAGCTTGCGGATCAATGGTGCGGGCGTGCCGAACCTGATCGTTTCCATCTTTGAGACAAATTCCGTCGGTCTGCCGACCGGCCCTGTTTTGGCGCAGTCGACGCTCACCACAGCACTCCCGGGTCAGTACGCGTGGTTCGATTTCGACTTCTCGGGTTCGGGTCTGGAACTGCAGGCCGGCGAGCTTTACGCGTGGACACTGCAGAGCAGCGGCGAGGGCGGCTATCGGGCCGAGACCGCCGTGGGCAACCCCTACCAAGACGGCGAGGGCTTGATCTACTTCACCGACGGCCCATGGGAACCGATGGCTGACAACTTCATCTTCGGTCAGCGTGACGTGCTGTTCGTTGCACGCGTCGGCGATGAGGCTGAGGAATGTGCGGCCGACGTCAACGACGACCAGGCGCTCGATATCGATGACTTCTCGGCGTTTGTAACTGCGTTCTTCGCCGATGACCTCGCAGCCGATCAGGACGGCAACGACGTGCTCGACATCGACGACTTCTCGTCGTTCGTGTCGAACTTCTTCGCCGGCTGCGACTTCTAACCCGAAACGCTGAGAACACGCACAACGACACAGGGTTCGGTGGCCGTGCTTCGGCTGTCGAGCCCTGTGTTTGCTTTGACACCTATCGGACCATGCAAGCCGGCTGCGGCCTCCGCAGGAAGGTCTCGATTGATCCAAATCTCGGGCGATTCGTTGCCGAGCCTGTGGTTGCGAG
>JBCCQU010000195.1:0-5157 GCA_039208875.1 Planctomycetota bacterium | reverse complement strand
GAGATGGATGCCCAGCAGATGCTGGGCCAAGACGAAGGCAACGCGCACGCCGACTGAGCATGACCGACTTCAACACCGACAATCCGCTGCACGACGACGACCTGCTCGAGCTGATCGAGGGTGGGCTGTCAGCCGATCGCGAGGCGGTGTTGCGGTCGGCCCTTGCATCCGAGCCTGCCATGCTCGCCTTTGTCGATGCAGCCCGGCGCGATCGTGCGCTCGCTGCGTCGCTGCCGCAGCCCAAGGCTCCGGCCGATCTCGCAGCCCGGGCGCTCGACCGCTTCGAGCGCGAAGCGATGCACGCGGACGCCGACATCGCAGCCCTGAACAGCAGCGACCTCGACGAGCTCAGCCTCGGCGATATCGAAACGCCCGGCCTGCGCATCGTCGACGCAGCACCGCGTTGGAACCCGCTACGCGCCCTTGCCAATCTCGGCTGGGCGGGCGGCTCGCTCGCTGGTGTCGCCGCGGTCGCGATGCTGGCGGTCGGCCTAGGCCTGATGTTCGGCCCGGTCTGGTCGCCACCCACCACGCCCGCACCCGGCCCGCGGCCCACTTTCGACCCCGGTACGAACACCATCGCGGACGCCAGCGATGCCACCGGCGCTATCGACGCAAGCACCCCCGACGATGGCATCGCGACCGGCGCCGACCCGATCATAATCGCGCAGGCCGAAGATCAGCCGCTTGATGCAGCCGACACGACCACGCAAGTCGCGACCGGCCCGACGTACTTCGCCGATGCCGATCGTGCGCTTGCGTTGCTCGCGGAGGGCCGACTCGCGGTCCGCGTGCGCACACGAGCGATGGACGACGCGACGGATCGCATCGACGCGCTGGCCTCAGCCGATCGTCCCCGTTCGCCGGGCTGGCGAGTGTTGGGCAACGCGACCGAGACGCTCGCTGCCGCGATGCAGCCGCGAACGATGCAGCAGCCGTGGACCTTTGAGCCGACGGTCGCTGCGATGTTCAGTGAGTCGGTGCAGCAGGCTTCGCTGTGGCAATCGCCAGCCCTGCCCACATCCATCCTCGAGCAGCCGGCCACGCAATCGCTGGTCATCCGCAGCGAGCCCGAGCCGCTGCCGGTGTACATGGCCGACGTGCAAGCCGATCGCACCGCGCTGCTTCAGTTGAAGTCCGCCTTGTCGGTCGGCTCGTCGCAGGCAGCCTTGTTCATGGAGTTGCCGGAGCCGATCGAGACCGACGCCGGCGTTTCGACCTCAGCCGAATCGGTGCTGTGGTGGCAGGAGCCGCGACGAGCGTGGGATGCGGGCCGCGCTGCCGTGCCGGTGATCGTTGAGCCGGCGACACGCTGAAACATCGCGGAGTGCTATGCGTCGCTGCTGTTCGGCTAGGCTACTCGCATGAGCCAAGAGCCGAGCAACCCCTACGCGCACCAGTACGAACAGCCCGCAGCCGGCGGCAACTTCGACGACCCATTCAGCGTCCAAGCCCAGAGCACCAGCCTGCTCGCGATCTTCGCGATCATCTGCTCGAGCCTCAGTCTCGTGATCTGCTGTATCCCGGGCGTCGGCCTTATCGGCGTGCTCGGCGTTGTGCTAGGTGTGCTTTCGCTCATCGCGATCGGCACATCCGGCGGCACCAAGGGCGGCCGCGGCATCGCCATCACCGCCATCGTGCTCGGCTCCATCGCCGGCATCCTCAACACGCTGCTGCTCATCGGCGCGTTCTATGGCTGGGGCGTCTATCGCACAGCCAGCATCGATGCCGCCGAACTCGTCTACCCCGCGCTCGAAACCGATGACTGGGCGACAGCGCGCCTGCTGCTCGACTCCCAAGCAAGCGCCCGCTACAGCGATGCTGAGCTCGCAGCATTCCGCGATGCCTATGTCGCTGCCATTGGCAACTACTCCGATTCACCGCGTGGCATCTTCGAGGTCTTCGGCATCGCCGCAGAAGTGTCGGCCGCCACCGGTGCAACGCTGCAAACCAATTCCAACAATATGGAGCACGTCTACGCACACAACTTCGACAGCGGCTCAGCCTTGGCCATCTACAAGCTCACAACCCCATGGCAGGGCACGTCGCTCGATGGCTTCGTCGACGACATCACGCTCTCCACACCCGATGGCGAGTTCAAGCTCAGCGATTTCGACACCGAGTAAGCCCACCGGATAGATCATGACGCGAGCCGCGACCGACATCTCAACCGACGCTGCAAGCGATGCCGCAAGCAGTGCCCCCGCCGGCCCGGAGCCGGCGATCAGTCTGCGCGGCGTTAAGAAGATCTTCGGCGGCCGGGCCGTGCTCGAAGACATCAATCTCGATATCTATCCCGGCGAGACCATGGTCGTCATGGGCGGCTCCGGCTCGGGCAAATCAACAACGCTCCGGCTCATGATCGGATCATTCCGACCCGAGGCTGGCAGCATCAAGATCCTCGGCACCGACATCTGCCAAGCGAGCGAGCCCGACCTCAACGCGGTCCGCAAAAAGTTCGGCATCCTCTTCCAGTCCGGCGCGCTCTTCAACAGCATGTCCATCGCCGACAACGTCGCGCTGCCGCTCCGCGAGCACACCGATCTCGATGAAGAGATCATCGACATCCAAGTGAAGATCAAGCTCGAGCTGGTTGGCCTGCGCGAGCACGCCGACAAGTTCCCCGCCCAGATCTCCGGCGGCATGAAGAAACGCGCCGGCCTCGCGCGCGCACTCGCCCTCGATCCGCGCATCCTGTTCTACGACGAGCCCAGCGCCGGCCTCGACCCCGTCACGAGCGCACAGATCGACGAGCTCATCGTGGCCCTCAGCAAGCAGCTCGGCGTCACCAGCGTCGTCGTCACCCACGAGATGGACTCAGCCTTCACCATCGCCGACCGCATGGCCATGCTCGACAAGGGCAAGATCCTCGCGGTCGAAACGCGGCAGTGGTATGAAGAGCTCCGCGACCAAACCGTCGAAGAGGCCGCCCCGCGGCCGGTCGCCGATCGCCTCATCCGCCAGTTCCTCCGCGGCGATGCTGAGGGGCCGATCACCGAACGCCGCGACGCCTCAGCCTTCGAGGTCGATCTCTTCGGCCCGGCCAGCTGATCACGCGACCCAGCTTGGCCCAAGCCAACCAATGCTCGCCCGGCACCGATGCCCGCTGCGCTCTAGGCTGCACCGTCTAAGCCCAGCGAGTACCAGCCATGAGCCGAAACAAACCCACCACCAGCCTGATCGCCGGCCTCTTTCTGTTCGTCGGCGTCATCGGCGCCGTCGCCATCAGCTTCTACCTCGGCAGCGCGTCGCTCCGCCCAAGCACCAACTACGTCGTCGCCCTCCGCCTCGATACCGGATCGGCCGGGCTCGAGTCCGGGGCCGCTGTCCGCGTCGGCGGTGATAACGCCGGCCGCGTCACCCGCGTCGAGATCGTCAAACGCGAAGACCTCGAAGGCCTCGAAGACGCGCGAGTCGCGTTCTTTGAGCGCGCGGGCATCGACCCAAACGAAGACCTCGGCGGCGATGCCTTTGGCCGCACCGAAGCATTCCCCGCGACGTTCGAGGATGATCTCGTCGTGCGCGTCGATATTGCGGTCGATAGCCGCATCACGCTCGATCGCGATGCACGCGTCGATCTCATCATCCCGCTGCTCGGCTCGGGCGCGTCGCTCAACATCCCGTACACCGGCTCGCCCGACGCCGGCGAATTGGCTGAGGGCGGCGTGATCGTCGGCCAACTCGCAGCGCCCACGCTGCTGTACCAAGCCGGCCTCGATCCGCAGAAAATCTCCAAGCTCTTCGACTCGGTCAGCAGCACCGCTGCCGGCGTCGAACAGATCGTCACCGACTTCAGCGGCCGGTCGCCGCGCATCGCAGCCAACGTCGACACCACCGTGCAGAACGCCCGCGATATCTCCGACGATGCACGCGAGCAATGGCCGACGTGGCAGCAGAGTATTACGAAAACCACCGGCGACTTCGAGCAGTTCGGCGGCAGGCTCGGCGGACTGGCAGACAACGCCAACGGCCGCATCGACGCGCTGCAAGACCTCATCGGCTCGGCCCAATCCACCGTCGACGACAACCGACCCGCGATCGATCAGGTCGTGTCGGACGTGCAGGCGGTGACCGGCCGAGTCCGCGAAGAGTGGTTGCCGCTCGGCACCGAGACGCTCTCAAACGCTCGCGACGCGACGGCCGAGATCGACGCGGTGAGCGAGCAAGCCCGCGCTTGGGTCGCGGCCTACGGCCCCATCGTCGATCGCACGCTCGCGTCCGGCCGACTCGCTGCCGATCAACTGCGCCTGCTGATGAGCGAGGTGCGGCTCGAGCCGTGGCGGATTCTCGTCAGGCCGACCGAGCGCGAGATGGAAAACCAACTGCTCTACGACGCTGCCCGCAGCTACGGCGAGGCTGTTGCCGACATGCGTGAGACCAGCGTCGCGCTCGAAGCCCTGCTCGCCGGCGATGCGCAGCTCAACAGCGAGCGCATGGCCGTGGTCCGCCAACTCTCCGATCGACTGAGCGAACAGGTGGAGACGTACAAGGATGCTGAGCGCGACCTGCTCGACCGCATGATCAACAGCAACCCGCAGTAGCCCGCGATGCAGCTACGAGCCCGGAGCTTCCGGGGGCGAGCGACCGGTTGCCTTTGGTGGCACCGGTCTCCAGACCGGTGTACTTGCACCGTTGGGGCGGGGACATCCTGCCTGGGCGGCTGTGTAACAAACACCTTCACCGCCCGGCGGCCAGAGACCACCGCTCCAACAGACACTGCCTGTCGCAGCGCTGGTCCCCAAATGAGAATTCCTCAACCTTCCGCGGGCTTGCTGCCGCTCTCGCCCCTGCCACGCACCAAGATCTTCGCGATGACTTCCTGCACGTGAGTGCCGTCAGCCAGATCGATGCCGTGGTCCTTCACGCCCATCGCTGACGACACGCCGTAGCCCAGCCCGACGTAAATCATCAGCCACGCGAGCAGATCAGCGCTGAACTTCCCCGTCACGCGGCGGTTCTCCTGCGCCTTCGTCAGCTCCGGCACAAGAAACGCATGCAACGCGTGCATGTGGTTATCGAGCGCGTCTTGGATGTCCGGCTCGTCGGCCTCGCTGATGGCTTGCAGAAACACCAAATAGTTCCGGCGCCCCTCGCCCGACACCATCGGGTTGTCGCCGATCAATAGTTTGAGGCGGTGAGCCGGATCGGTCGCGCCGG
>JBCCQU010000194.1:0-5158 GCA_039208875.1 Planctomycetota bacterium | reverse complement strand
GCGCACACCGGAGCCGCCGGTGAGACGCCGCCAGTCGTGAACGATGCGACGGACCGCCGGGTCGGACTTGCTCGAAACGGATGCAGCCTTCGCCAAGCCTACCCATTCCGAGCAAGTCCGACCCGGCGGTCCGTCGCATCGTTCACGACTGGCGGCGTCTCACCGGCGGCTCCGGTGTGCGCATGATGATCGACCAACGCTCATCGCCTGCTCGGGTCGCATCGATTCGTCGGCACTCGCCTTGGCGCTGGCCGCGACACGTCAGCGTTTCGTCATCGCCCACGTCGTACACGATCTCCGCGACGCCGAGAACGCCGAGGCCGATCGCAGCTTGGCAGAGAGTCTCGCCCGTGCGCTCGACATGCGGTTCGTTATCGCCGAAGTCGCGGTCCGATCCCTGCCCGGCAACGACGAGGCCAACGCGCGCCGCGCACGCTACGCAGAGCTCGAACGGCTCGCCAGAGAGCACGGCTGCAGCTACGTCGCGACGGGTCATCCCGGCGACGACCAACTCGAGACGATGCTTATGGCCATGCTCCGCGGCGCGGGGCCGCGCGGGCTGAGCGCCATGCGACCCAGGCGGAAGTTGGGCGACGGCAAGACCATCCTCATCCGACCGATGCTCGGCATCACCAGAGCCGACGCCGACCGCATCTGCGCACAGGCCGGGTTCGAGCCGGCGTACGACAGCACCAACGGCGACACATCGCGGCTGCGCGCACAGCTCCGCGAGACCGCGGTTCCCATGCTGCTGGCTGCACGCAGCCAATCCGCATCGCGTCTCGGCGGGTTGTCGCGCATGCTGCGCGGTGCCGCAGCTGTTGTTCGCGATGCCGCGATCGCCTTGGACGAATCGGCGCGCACAGAGGCAACCGATGATCGCCGCGTGTATCGACGGCAATCGCTTGCCGGAGCCCGCCGCATCGTTGCGACCGACATGCTCCGCCGCGCGCGCCGACAGATCGTCGGCAAAGAGGGCGAGGGCCAGCTTTCACAACGCATGACAGATTGCGTGATCGATGCCATTCGCGACAACAACGGAGCCGAGCGACGGTTCGCTTGGCAGGGCGTGCGCATCACGCTGGACAAATCCACAGTCGCGGTCGAACGGAGTCACCCCGATGCCTGATGTCGTTTCCTTTGCGCTCGTGGGCCATTGCGGCCCGGACTCGGGCTCACTCCGGCGCGCTATCGAATCAGCGGTGCCGCATGCCGAGCTAATGCCGGTGAACGACGATCGCGCGCTCGCCGACGCGATGGAAGCCGGGGCGGTGCTGATTGTGAATCGCGTGCTCGACGGCCGGTTCGCGTTTGCCCACGGCCTGAGCATCATCAAGCATGCCACCGACGCCGGCGTGCGCTCGATGCTCGTGAGTAACTTTGCGGATGCCCAACAGCAGGCCGAGGCAGCGGGGGCGTTGCCCGGCATCGGTAAGGCATCGCTCGGCCAACCTGTTACCGCAGAACGTCTCCAAGCTGCCGCTAGCAGTGCGTCGGTGCGGACATGAGCAAGGTGCCACCGATTACTGTCGCGGAGTACGCCAAGCGGCGTGATCGCGTGCTTCGTGCGCTCAAGGGTGCCTGCGCGGTTGTGTTCGCGGGCGATGGCTCTCACCCGCTTCGAGGCCGTTGGCGTCCGCACCCGCACTTCAAGTATCTCACCGGCATCGAGGCGGAACCCGGCGCAGCCGTCGTGTTCGATCCGACCAATCCGATCGCGAAGCGGCGCATCGTGCTGGTGCTTCAGCCTGCCGATGCGGAGCGCGATCAATGGGACGGCCTGCGTGAACGTCTCGGCACGCCGCTCCGTACAAGGCTCGGCTTCGACACGGTGATCCGCAGTTGGGGCATGCCTGGGCTGCTCACCGATGCCGCGCGCAGGGCGGGTCGTTTCGCGTGCTTGCACGCGCCGTCGGTGTATCCCCAGCCCGTAGCCAAGGACCTCGCGATCGCGAGACAGATCGCTGAGCGTGTACCGGGCGTAAGCATCGAGGATCGAACGCAACTGCTGCCCGAGCTCCGCGCGATCAAGTCGCCCGCCGAGCTTCGGCTCATCAAGGCGGCCATTCGAGCGACGCACACGGGTCTCAACGACTCTGCAGCGATGCTGAAGCCGGGCGTGACGGAAGCCGAGATCGCAGCCACGCTGATGGCGTCGTTCTCAGCAAATGGCGCGACGGATATCGGCTACAACCTCATCGTCGGCGCTGGCGTCAACAGCACCGTGCTGCATTACAACTTTGGTGATGCGACCGTCGAGGACGGCGACGTGGTGCTGTTCGATGTCGGGGCCGAGGTACACGGCTACACCGCCGACGTCACGCGCGTGCTGGCTGCGAACGGCCGATTCGACGCAGAGCAGGCGCGCATCTATGACTTGGTTGTGCGCGCCGAACAGGCAGCCATCAAAGCAACCAAGCCCGGCGGTCGCCTATCCGATGCGCACGAAGCTGCGTTGAGCGTGTTCGAGAACACCGGGCTGCAAGACAGCTACATCCACGGCATCGGGCACGGGCTCGGCTCCGAGGTGCACGAGCCGCGCGTCGATCATCCGCTGCGCAAGGGCATGGTGGTGACCATCGAGCCCGGGCTTTACGACATCGAGAAGAAGATCGGCGTGCGCATCGAAGATGACATCCTGCTGACCGATACCGGCACGACCAATCTCACCGTGTCGATCCCGAAGAAGCTGGCCGATGTCGAGGCATGGCAGAAGTCAGCTCGGCGGTGAGCCTGCTCAGCCCGCTGCGTCGATCGCTCTGATCCGCTCCGTGAGCGTCGCGATATCGCCGGCCATATTGACCGAGTAGATGCCGATGACAGCACGATCGCTCGGGCGCACCAGTGCGAAGCGCACGGGATGGACGATGTTCCGCATGGTCTTGCCGTCGCCGAGGTCGATGATGTTGGCATCGTTCTCGTCGATCGTGATCTCGGCCTGCATCGTTTTCAGCATCATGTCGCTGACGATGTCGCTCTCGCCGGTCAGGAAGCGCCAGCGGTCGTGATCGATGCCGAGGTCGTCGGCGTATTCCTTCAGCCGTGCTGGTGTGTCGTTCTCGGGGTCGATGCTGACGCTGACGAAGCCGACGTCGAGGCCTTCGGTGTCGTTGTAGATGTTGCGCATGGCTGCGGTCATGCCCGGGCATGCCAGTCTGCAATTGGTGAAGATGAACGCCACGACGTGCGGGCGTTCAGAAAGGAACGACTCGTCGGTCTCGCGGCCGAGCTGATCGGTGAGCGTGAATTCGGGCACGAATAGCTTGTCGTCGAGAGGTTGCAGACCGGCTGAAACTTCCAGCGGCTCGCTTGGGTCAAACAGGCTGATGGTGATGGGCTGGTCGGGGTCTGTGGTGCCGGCCGGACTGCTGGCGAGCACGAGCAAGGCTGCCACAGACACAGCCAACATGATGAGAGCGATGAAGGTGAGTGATGCGAGCCAGCGAGGCATAGCACGTTCCTCGGGAGTGGACGCGTTGCTCAGGCCGACATGGTGCGCACGAATGCGTCAATAACCATCGCCAGCATGAGCAACGGCAAGTGAGCGACGGATCCGAAGAAGACGCCGCGGGCGGTCGTGATCGTGCGACGCCGGACGAAACGGATTGTGAGCCATGCGAAGCCGACGCCGGTGACAGCTGCCACGGTGAGATACGCGGGGCCGAGGAGCGTGGGCATCGCGATGGTGCCGGCCAGCGATACCGCAATCAGTACTGCTGTGCCGATGGTGACGACGACCGCGGTCAAACCGCCGCGCGGGTCGATGGTGGGGAGCACGCGAAAGCCACCGCGGCGGTAATCACGGCGGTAGATCCACGCGATCGCGAGGAAGTGCGGGATCTGCCAGACCGTCATCAACGCGAACAAGAACAGCGGCTCGCTTGCGATGATTTGCTCAAACGAGCCGCCGACCGCAGCCGACCAGCCGAGCATCGGTGGGAGAGCACCGGGGACAGTGCCGATGAGCGTCGACCAGACCGTGCGCGTCTTGGACGGCGTGTAGATGAGGCAATAGCTGACCGCGCAAATTGCGGCGAGCACTGCTGGGACGGGGCCGGTTGAGATCCAGAGCACAAGGCAGCCGGCGATCGCGAGCATTGCACCGAATGCCAAGACATGCTTTGGCAGGAGGCGACCGCGTTGGATGGGGCGGCCGACGGTTCGGGGCATGTGCTCGTCGAGGTCGCGCTCCTGAAACATGTTCAGGGCGTTGGCTCCGCCCGCAGCCATCGCGGTGCCCACGAGCACGCCGAGTGCGACAAGCAGCAGATTGCCGGTGGTCGGGCCGTTGCCGGTCGCAGCGACAGACAGCAGGCCGAGGCCCGCACCCACGAGCGCGGTGATGGTGACGAGCCGGGTGATGCCGGGCTTGGTTGTCTCAAACAGTGCCGACCACAGCGGAACATCCGGCTGCCGAATTGTTGTGGTGGCGATCGCTGCGGCTCTGGACATCGTCACCCCGTGGTGGCTTCTGCCATCGTGGCGTCCCTCGGAAGCGTGCGGCCGTTGTCATTTCGGCCAGGCCGCAACCCGTACGATTCAGCAAGAATAGGGCGGGTCCCGGTACCCTGTGAATCGAGACTCAGGATCGATTGGATTCAGTTTGGGTCAGGTCGGCGTTCGGGAAGTCTGAGCTCGGCCCAGACCGGGAATGCGGTGCTCGGTGCATCGGAGCCGGTCCAGCCGTGCCGCCAGATGCCGGAGCGGACCTGCCCCATGCCCGGGCTCGGCAGGATGTAGTGCGTCCGACGTCCGGAGACGGTGGTGGCGGTGTCCGGGAGGCCGGTAATCGCGGTGGTTGAGGTTGGTGCATCGTGCCGGGCGAGCTCAGGCGACGGCAACAGGACGTCGGCGAGGGGCTGACGGAAGCGCGGGCCGGCCTCGGGGTCGATCGCCAGATGGGCGAGCAGGACGAAATCGGCGTTGGGCGGGAGGCCGCCCGGCTGATCGGCGTCGTCGACGATGTACGGCGCGTCGGCCAGGTAATCGGACCAGAACCGGATTTCGTCGTGGTTGCGGCGGGCTGCTAGGTCGGCTGGCACATGGTCCGAGGTCGCTGCAGGATCGGTCGCCGTGCCGCAGAGCAGGTGGACGACTCGGCCGTCCGGCAGGCGGATGGGCACATCCCACTGCGAACGGGAACTCAGCCGCACGAGCG
>JBCCQU010000193.1:0-5235 GCA_039208875.1 Planctomycetota bacterium | reverse complement strand
GTCATCGTGACGCGGATGAATCGCGGCCAAGGCCAGCGTTCCTGCGGCACGAATGGATCGAAGTAACCGAAGTGTGCGATGAGTTCATCGGCCTGATTCCGAGCGGTGCCATCTTCTATGCCGTAGAGAAGCACTTCGCGCTCTTCTGGGGTGACAGCCGCTGACCCAAAGGTTGGAGGGACCATCGCCCCGCCGCGGGCCGTGGTGCTGTCGAAAGCGTCGAAGCCCTTCGTGGCTTCGTCAAGCCCGTAGAACTCGAAAGTGTTATTCGCACTGTCGCGATAGGCGAACTCGATGATGAAATCTGTGACGCCGACGCCGGCGAGGTGCGAGGACAACATCGCCTGGTCAGCTGCAGCGATCGCCTGGGCGGGCTGCGCCTGCGTGAGCGGCCCGAGCGGATTCGGCGCAAACCGCTCGACGCGGATGCGCCGATCGCGCGGCGAGTTACTATCGACATCGTCCGTCGTTCTCGTGAACGACGGCGCGGGCAACAGCTCGCGCATCCAGGCTTGCTTCCACAGGAGATCGTTGGGGGTTGAGGCGCTGTTGGGCTCGTTGAAGAGGCCGTCGAGAATCGTGCCGCCGCTGAGCGGCAGCGGGTTCGGCGTCGTGATATCGAAAATCGTGGCCGGCAGGTCAGCCAGATCCTGAAATTCGATAGCGATGTCTTTCGGCGGGAAGGTCGTCGACGCTGCGCCGAGGCCTGCGCCGGCGTCGTTGATGATCGCTCGGATGCGGTCGAGATTGGTCACGGCGACATCGACGAGGCCGTACTCGAAGTTCGGTTGTTCACCGATGGTCTGGTAAGAGCCGCGTGCGGCTCTCCGAAAATTGGCGTTGACGACGCTCTCGCGGGATCGCGGAATCTGGGAGTTGAAACGGAAGATGCTCGGCGAGGCATCCCGGCCCGCGATCTGCACATCGCTGTCGCGAAAGTTGGAGATCTGCGTGTCAGCAAATCCTGGCAACGGCTCGGCAAGCACGGTGACGTGCCGTGCGAGCAGACGCTCAGCCGGCGGAACGTCTGCTCGCAGACGTTCGACGTCCTCGACGATGCTGTCGAGATCGGGATCGCGTACGAGCAGACCAATCTGGCCGTTCGGATTTTGGAAAACCCGCCGTGTGTCTTCTCTGCCTGCCAGCCCGGCGTAGCTGACGCCATGGCCCCAGTAGATGCGGGCAGCGTCGCCGGTCGCCAGCCGGTCGCCGTAGATCTGCGGGATGCCCGGCCGCTTGGACGAATACTCGCCCTGTGCGAAGAACACGATCTCGTCGGCCCGGAACGCGTTCGCATCGCCGGGGATGCCGACAAGCTCGTGCCGGATCAGCATCACGCCGTCGCGGGTGAGGTTCGCGAAGTCCTCGCGCATCGCGGTCTCGATGCGGAGTGCCGTCTCGTTGAGTCGGCTGACGGTGCGGCCGGTCTGAACGGTTCGGCCGACGGCATCGAACAGGCCGGCGATCGCGACCGCGACGATCGCGACCGCGCCGACCGCTACGAGCACCTCGACGACGGAGAAGCCGGCGCGTCGGCTTGATTGCATGTTTGCGAAGGGCTTCATGGCGTGATCTCGACGACGCGCGGCGCGATGGCTGGCGGCTGGAGCGTCATGACCATTGGGTTAATGTCGTCTTCGTCGATCGGATCGTCGATGTCACCAAGCTCATTGAACGGCGAATACCTGTTGGCAAACGACGGGCCGAAGGGAGGATCGACGCGGGCGATGACTTCACCACTCACAAGCTCTCGGGTCGCGACAACTGCGTGCACCGTGCCGGCTGCGGTCACGACGTATTGACCGACGCGGCGGAGAGCATCATCGAGCGTTTCTTTAACGAGGTCATCGGATACGCCGCTTGCGGAATCATCGTTACTGATGACATCGCGTACCACGATGGCGTTCGCTAGACCATTAGACAGATTTCCCAGAGTGAACATCCCGGGCTCTTCCGGATCATCGAAGTTACGAACGTCCACATTGAACGGCACGGGCACGCTGTAGTCACCTTCGTCGCCAAAGCCGCCGAAGCCATCGCGCGTCGGCACGCCGAACCTATCGACCGCTACCGGGACGCGCGCGCCGTTTGAGTTCGCCAAGCCGACGCGATCTCCGGCAGGGATGAGCGGATCGATTCGCCGAGTGAAGATGATCATGATCGTGCGGCCAGAGGGCGGATCGACGCGGGCTGCGGCGTCCCAAACGGTAAGCGGCACGGTCGATGCGCTTGATTCAACAAACGGCGAGAGTCGGAAGGCGAGCGCGAGGCCAATCGGCGTATCGGGCACCGGCGGATTGCCAGACGATTCGTCGTAATCAGGGTCGAAGAGCAAGCCTTGATTGATGTCGAAGTCGGACACGCCGAGTGCGCCCGTGCCGAGACCATCAACGCCGGTCGCAGATGTACGGTCGTTTGGTCCGAGCGGGAGCCAGATCGGGATGACCTCTGGATTACCCGCGGTGCTGGCGTGGTAATTCGGCAGTGCGGTCCAATCAACGCCTTCCACGCGGTCAAAGGTCAAGTTGCCGATCGTGACGGCATCGCCACCGAGCAGGGCTGTGCGCACATCGGCGAAGCGTGGGCCAAAGATCTCGACCTCGGCGTTGTTCTGCGCGATGACGGCTGCCGAACGCTCGACTGACTCCCGCTGCTGATTGGCGACGACCGGCAGCACGGCTGCCACGCCGAGTAAGCCGGCAGCGAGCGCGACCACCGCGATGAGCACCTCGATGAGCGAGAACGCGCGGCGATAGAGACTGGCGGTGCGAGTCATGGGTTGGGTCCTCCGCCACCACCGGCGGTCTCGTCGACGAAGATGGAGGGCAGTGTTTCGCGGAGCGTGCCGCGATTCGGCACGATGGCGTAGAGCCGCGCACGCGGCCGATCTTCTTCGTCAATCACGCCAGTTTCATCCGCGACAGCCACGCCGTTGCCGTTGGTATCGCCGCGGATCCACGAATCGATCTCAGCCATGATCACAGGCGCGGCCGGCTGCGTGGCATCGGTGTAGAGCGTGTCGGTCGCGTCATTCAGTTGGCCGTCGCCGATATCGAAACGCGCTAGGCCTCGAACGAGTTCCAGCTCGTTGTAGAGCGCGATGACCTCGACCGGCCGAGCGAGCACGCTGTCGATCGACTCGTCACCGAAGAGTTCCGTGAGGTAACTCTCCGGCGTAATGCTTCCGCCGCTCGGAACGACAGCCTTCGCGCGTTCGATGTAGCTCGGCAGTTCTTCGACGAGCGACGCCGACTCATCGACTGGCAGGAGAACCGCGCCGAAAAACCCATCGTTACCGGTCAGATCACGGTTAAATGTCACGCTCTGCGAGCGATCGATGGAACCGATCGGCGCGTAAATCAGCAGATCGCTGTTGTCGCTCGGATCGATCTGGCCGGTGCCGCCCTTGAAGCGGATCACAAAGGTCTGCCGAAGCTCGCCGCCTCGGAGTTCACCGGTTCCAACGACCGGGTTGGTTGGCGGCTGAATAAACCCGGTCTCCGGGAAGACCCAGTTGTGATCGGCTTCGCGATAGTGCTGTTCGGCGTACCAGCCGCCGTTCGTCTGAGCGTTACCCACGCGAAGGTTGCCTTCGCCGGCGGTGCCTTCGAGCGCCAGGCCACGGACCATCCAGTTCTCGGGCAGTTGGACCGGGATGACTTCGGGCGTGGCCACGAAGATCTCGCGTTGCGGGAAAAAAGCCGTAGTCGGAACTACGGTGTTGGTTGCAGCATCTGGAGATTGGTCTTCGATCTCTCCGACGCGGACGGCTGCGACGATCGTTGTTTTGCCTTGCGGCTCGAAGAAGAACGCAGCCACCGTGTCCTCGCCGGAGCGGATCGCCAGATCGCGCGCACCAGCAACGCCGACGCGGAGCGATGTCTCGGCCGATGCCCGGCCGACCGAGGTGAGCATCGATCGGAACGCCGGCACGCTGACCGCGACCAGCACCACGATGATGGCCATCACCACGACCAACTCGGTGAGCGTGAACGCAGCACCCAGCGGCTTGCGAGTGAAGCGAGTCATTCGTCACCCCCCACCGCGATGATGTTGTCCTCTCTCGCGCGATCCGCAAGTTCGTTGTCACTGAGGCCCGCAGTGTCGGTCGCGGACTCAAGTTGTTCGCGGGTCTCAAACTCCCCTGGATATGAAACAGTCGCACTGCCACCTAACGGCCTGTCGCCGAACACCTCGTCAGTACCGGCAGAGACAATTGCGAAAGCCGCATTACGGAGCTGAACTTGATCGAGAGCTGGGCTGTAATTGTCGGGGTCGGTTGCGTCGTCGACGGCACTACCGAGCAGGTTTGGCACGTTTAGGTCGTGCAAGGTCAGCGGCGCCGGGAGCGATGGCAACCAGCGGTAGAAGCGATATGGCTGGCCACGGCGATCGAGGAGCACCCAGCGACCCGAGTCAGAGGTGCTTCCCTGTAGCACGAGATCGCTGCCACCGCGGGGCTCGAAGTACGACGCGGTGACGCTGAACGACCCACGTTGGAACCTCGCGAAGTCTTCGGCGACTTGCGGCTCACGAAAACCGAGGCCGTTCGCACCATCGACGTCAGAATCGAGTGCTCCCATTACAAAAAGTGGAATTGAGTGGTTGCTGTAGCGGAAATCTGGATTGATACCGATGCCGCGAAGTTCGTTGTCGTTGAGTACCCGCAGCGTGTTGTCGGGCTCAATGAGTGAACCCGGTGGGTCGGCGAGCCCGTTGCGATTTCTGGCGTCATCGGCTACGACTGGCGGCAGGAAGCCGAAGTCATCGCGGAACTGCGTGACGCCCTGCTTGATCGCGTTGACATCCTGCAGGCCCGCGGCACGGGTGGCTGCGACGCCGACTCGATCGAGCCCGACCAGCACGATGCTGAGCAACGCGCCGATCACGACGATCGTGATAAGCATCTCGAGGATGGTGAAGCCTTGGCGAGTTGGGGCCTTCATGGCTTTACACCCCGCCGCCTTGCAGCGACTCGATCATGGCGACGAGCGGCAGGAACATCGCGACGACGATGGTGCCGACCATGCCGCCGAGCGCGACGACCATCAGCGGCTCAAGCAGACTCACGAGCGAAGCCACCGCGACATCGACCTCTTCGTCGTAGTTGTCAGCCACCTTCATGAGCATGCCGTCGAGCTCACCGGTCTCCTCGCCCACGTCGATCATGTTCACCACGATCGGCTCGCACGTCTTGCTCGCACGCAGCGGCTCGGCGAAGGTCTCGCCCTCGCG
>JBCCQU010000192.1:0-5238 GCA_039208875.1 Planctomycetota bacterium | reverse complement strand
GTGCCGCGCGAGTTCCACGATGCCGTGAAGGGCTACTTCGGTAATCTCAAGGCCCGCGTCGACGATGCAGGCGAGCAGGGCAATGCACAGAACAACGGGGAGAGCAACGGAGATGACGAAGGCTGATCGTCGTTTGAGAGCCCGCGGGCCGCTGATGTTCACCGCAGCGATCGCGTGGTGCGCAGCTTGGTTGGCGGGATGTTCTGGCGAAGCCGATCAGACCAGCGACGCCTCTGGCCAAGCCCAGCAACGCGTTGTCCTGTACAGCTCCGTTGATGACTACCTCCTCCGCGAAGTTGTCTCAGCGTTTGAAGCCGACACGGGGATCGCGGTCGATGTCGTCGGCGATACCGAAGCCACCAAGACAACCGGCCTGATGCAGCGAGTGCTCGCGGAACGCGACGACCCACAGGCGGATGTCTGGTGGTCGAGCGAACCGTTTGCGACGATTCGGCTCGCACGCGAGGATGCGCTGGCCGAGATGCCGGAACGCGAGGGCCATCCCGAGGATCTGCGCGCACAGCACTGGCTCGGGTTCGGCTTGCGCGCACGGGTTATCGCGTATGACACACGCAAGTTCGAGTCGGTCGATGATGTGCCGCGCACCTTGGCGGACCTGACCAAGCCCGAGTTCCGCGGCCGGGTCGCCATTGCTCGGCCCGAGTTTGGAACCACCCGCGGCCATCTCGCGGCACTGGTCGAAGCTTGGGGCGAGGAACCGACCGAAGCCTGGCTCGAAGCGATGGTCGCAAACGACATGCGTGTGTACTCAAGCAACTCCGCCGTTGTGCGCGCGATCGCGGACGGCGAGGTGTGGCTCGCGCTCACCGACACCGACGATGTCTGGTCGGGTCAGCAGAACGATTGGCCGGTCGACCTTGTGTACGAGGCGACCGACGAGTCATCCGGCGGCTCGCAGTGGCAAAGCTTCGGCCCCATGCTGATCCCGAACACCATCGCGTATGTGAGCGGCAGCGAGGATGACGCCGCGGCGCGCACGCTTGTTGATTACGTGCTCAGCGAGAGGGCAACAGTGCTGATGGCTGAGTCGGACTCGCGCAACATTCCCATCGATGCCGAACTGCGGGCCCGCTATCAGCAGTGGTCGCCCATTCCGGCGGCGGACGGCAGCTTCGGTTGGTCGCCCGATCTTGATGCGGTCGAGGCACAGGTGCCAACCGCGTTGGAACTCTCGGAGCGGCACCTGAACTGATCGGTGCGGTGCAGCAGCCTCCGGCGTCCTATCGTCGTCGATGGCTGTGACGACCAACGAGAGTGTCCGACAAACCGACAACATCGCCCGGCGTGCGCACAAGGAGGCTGCGAGCCTGACTGCGTTTCGGCGCGAGCTGCACGCGAACCCGGAGCTCGGCTTCGACTTGCCGAACACCAGCGCAGCGGTGCAGCGAGAACTCGCAGCCATCGGCGTGGAGCATCGGGCTGGGTTTGCCGAGGGGCACGGCATCGTTGCGCACATCCCGGCCACCGCGGGCGGTGATGCCTCGGGGGCCATCGCGCTGCGCGCAGATATGGATGCGCTGCCGATCGAGGAGCAGACCGGTCGGGCGTGGGCCAGCAAGACGCCCGGCAAGATGCACGCGTGCGGGCACGACGGACACACGGCGATACTCGTCGGAACCGCGCGCGTGCTTGCGTCGCTCGATGAGCGGCCGAACCCGGTCACGCTGATCTTTCAGCCGGCGGAAGAAGGCGGCGGCGGCGGCGAGGTGATGTGCGACGACGGTGCGCTCGCCGGTGAGGCTGGCGGCGGACTCGGGCCCAAGGTCGAGCGGATTTTCGGCCTGCACGGCTGGCCCGATCAGCCGCTTGGCACGCTTGCCAGCAAGACCGGACCGGTGCTGGCTGCGACGGATGACTTCGAGCTCACGGTCGTTGGCGAGCCGGGCCACGCTGCGATGCCGCATAAGGCGAGAGATCCGATCGTTGCGGCGTCGGCCATCGTTGCGGCGTTGCAGACGCTCGCCAGCCGCGTCGCCGATCCGGTCGATCCGATCGTGTGCACGGTCGGCAGCATCCACGGCGGTTTCGCGAACAACGTCATACCGGCGGAGGTCAAGCTGGTCGGCACGGTGCGGACGCTGTCAGCCGATGCGCGCACGCGGGCGGCGTCCGCGTTCCGCCGCATCGTTGAGAGCACGGCCGGTGCGCACGGCTGCGATGTCAAGATCGATTGGCACGAGGGCTACCCGGTCACGGTGAACAACGACGCCGCGACCGCGAAGTTCTTCGATGTTGTGCGTGGGCGATTTGGTGACGACATCGTGCGCACGGTGCCGGCCCCGTTCATGGGCGGCGAGGACTTCAGCTACTACGGCCATCACGCCGAGGCCTGCTTCTACATGCTCGGTTTGTTGCCCGAGGGTGAAGATCCGGCGACGACACCGAAGCTGCATCAGCCGACGTTCGACTTCAACGATGATGCGATCGCGACGGGTGTCGAGGCGATGTGCGCACTCGCGTTGGCGGGCCGATAGCTCCAAAGCGTAACAGCTGCGCCCGATTGGACGCAGCCGTGGTGGTGTTGCTGGTTGGTGGTTGCGTTGGCTACGCGGCTCGCGGGCCGTCGTCGTCGGTGTCGAACAGCGACCGGAGCTGCGCGAATCGGCGTTCGGCCCGCTCGAGTGCCTGCTCTGCCATTGCGGCTGCATCGGTATGACTACGGGAGGTCTCGCCGACGAGCCGGAGTCGGCGGACACCGTCCGGAGATGTGAGCCTTGGGAAGGGCAGAACGTCTGCCGAGGTCGCTTCCTCGCGATGAAGTGTGAGCGTTGTCATCCGTGCATCCTCCTGAACCACGCGTCCCCAAAGATCGGAAACGTGGGGCTCCGGGGCGAGTCCTGACGCGCAGAACTTGCCGATGTTGGCCGGCGAGACGTCAGAATCGAGCATCCATGCCGATTGCGCCCGCCGAACGCGCTTGCGTCCTTGCGTTATCGGCGCGCGCAGGCCGGAGTAATCAGCGGTTTGGAGCTTCGTTATCGGGCGCAGGCGTTGCGCTATCGAGCCCCGAAGCGGGCGGCGAGCCGAACTTCGGCTCGGTGCCGGCGAGCGTGCGGGCGAGATTGCCGCGGTGCTTGACCACGATGAGCGCTGCGATGATCGCGGTGACGACCAGATACGGCACGGCTGTGGTGGGGATCGAGCCGTCGCGGGCGAGGGCGAGCGCGGCGACGGCTGCCGGCATGGCGACGGCAGCGATGACCGATGCGAGCCCCATGAAGCGGGTGGTGGCCAGCACGAGGCTGAATGCGGCGAACGCGATGAGGGCGGGCCAGGTGAGGGCCGGGTAGACAGCGAGGAGTGAGCCGAAGCCGGTCGCAACGCCCTTGCCGCCGCGGAAGCGGACGAATGGGCTGAAGGTGTGGCCGAGGATGGAGGCCGCGGCGACGGCGAGCCAGAGCCATGATGTCGCGGGCGGAGGGGCGGGCTGGGCGAGGGCGCCGAGGATGACGCCGGCGAGCAGTGTGGGCAGGGCGCCCTTGCCGGCATCGAGCAGGAAGCCGGCGATGAACCACCGCATGCCGAGCGCACGGCCGAGGTTGGTTGCTCCGATGTTGCCGGAGCCGACGGTGCGGATGTCGACGCCGCGGAGGAGGCCGAGCCACAGGCTGAGTGGCAGCGAGCCACAGGCAAAGGCGAGCGGGATGAGCCAGACGGCCTGCATGCGGCGAGGGTACTGGCGACGGAGCGACTACGCCGGCGTGGAGAGGCGATCGTGGACAGCGGCGAGCGCGCGCTCGAACACGGCGTCTTCGTCGTCGCGGGCGTCGATGACGGCGTAACGCTCGGGCTCGGCGTCGGCTTGCTCGAGATACCCCTCGCGGACGCGTTGTTGATACGCCCAGCCTTTGTCTTCCATGCGATCGGCGAAGAGCGACGGGCCGGTGTCGGCGGTGGCTCCCTTTCGGCGGCCGGGCTTCGGCGGGGTGCCGGCGAGCCGCGATCGCGCGGTGTGCTCATCGACATCGAAGATGACGGTGAGGTCTGGCATGACGTTGCCGGTGGCGATGCTGCCGACATCGCGGATGTGCTGGAGATCGAGCCCGCCTGCGGTGCCCTGATAGGCGAGCGTGGACGACAGGAAGCGATCGCTTATGACGACGCTGCCGCTGGCGAGTGCTGGCGCGATGACGGTCTCGCAGAGTTGTGCGCGGCTTGCCATGTAGAGCAGCATTTCTGTGCGCAGCGTCATGTCGTCGTGATCGCGATCGAGCAGGACGTTGCGAACAGCCTCGCCGACGGTGGTGCCGCCGGGCTCGCGGACGCGGCAGACGTTGAGGCCGGAGTCATTGAGGTGTTTGTCGAATCGAGCGAGCTGGGTGGACTTGCCCGAGCCATCGGGCCCATCGAAGACGATGAACCTGCCGGCGAGCGCGTGGGGTTGGTCGTTGTCGCTCACTCGTCGTCGTCGCTGGCTTTTGCAGATGATCGGCCGTCGAGGTCGAGGCGGTAGGGGTTGCCGAAGATTCGGCTGAGCGCGAACGTGCCGGAGCCGGAGAAGAAGATGGACAGCCCGCCGCAAAGCATGGCGAACTGCCAGAGCGCGCGGACCCATTCTTCGGTGGCGAGCGGGTCGTAGGGCGGGAGGAAGCCGAGGAGTGCGGTGCCGTTCTGCATGGCGGGGCCGATCTCGGTGAGCCACATGGCGGTGAGCATGACGCCGATGACACCGACGCCGGCGATGCGGACGAAGACGCCGAGGATGAGCATGGCTCCGGCGATGAACTCGACGATGGCGCCGATGAAGGCGACGGTTTCGTACTCGCCGTCGTACACGGACTGGCTATCGAAATCGATCCAGTGCGAGCTGAGTTCGCGGACTTCGCCGGTGTCTGGATCTGTGTAGGGGGCTGGGTAGCGCAGGGCGTGCTGCGCGAGCACGGTGCTGTAGTAGCGGGGCAGCGCGACGCCGTCCTCGGGGAAGACGCTCGGGTCGAAGGTTGCGCCGGGTGTCTTGAGCGGGACGTCCGGCGTTGGTTCGGTTGGATCGATGTTGTCGGGCGCGGCTGCGGGCTCGGTGTCGGGCTCTGGCTCGGGCTGGCCGCCGTCCGTTTCCGGGTCGCTGTCGGGGCCGGCGTCGGGTGCGGTTTCGGGGCCGGTTTCGGTTGGGGCGCTGCCGTTCCGCTCGGGTGCGTCGATGGGCTGGCTCGCGGCAAACTCGGCAAGTTCCTGCTTGTAGTTCACGAGGATTGCAAGCTCGTCGGGCGTGTATGTGCG
>JBCCQU010000191.1:0-5239 GCA_039208875.1 Planctomycetota bacterium | reverse complement strand
GAGTGAGTGGTTCAACGCGGAGACGCGGAGAGCTGACGCGGAGGTCGCGGAGAAGGAATCAGCATGGCCGGTCTTTGGTGGCACCGGTCTCCAGGTCGGTGTGTAGTTTTTTTGGGGCGGGGACATCTTGTCCCCGGGGCAGTTTGTGCACCGCACAAGTCTTTTGCCCGGCGGCCAGAGGCCACCGCCCCGGCGAGACCTCTCCTTCGTGGCACGGGCGGAATCACTCTCTCGGGCCACCCCGCGACCTCCGCGTCGACTACGCGCCTCCGCGTTGAATTTCGCAGTTTGCTCTCCCGGCTTGCGTATTCAGCCCTCGGGCACCGCAGCCATCGTGTTGGCTTCACGGACCGTGACCCAGCTGTCACCCGAGCGTTTCAGCACCGACAGCGTGTGTCCGGCTGACTTCGAGCGGGTGCCGGATCGCTTGTCGATAATCACAAGCGAGAACTCGGTCCAGAGCCACGCGTTATCACCCATCACCTGCATCTCGCGGATGCTGCTTTCGAGCTCGAAGTCGAGGTTGGGGTCTGACGCGGTCGCGCCCGCAGCGAAGGTTTCTTTGTCGAACTCGCCGGCACCGGGCACAAGGAACACCGCATCGTCATCGATGAGGCTTCGCGCGAGCTCGAGATCGCCCTCGGTCGTAGCCCGGATCCAGTTGTCGTAGAACTGGCGGATGCTTGCTTCATCGTCGGCCATGGTTTGGGCGTCCCTTCTGTCTGAAGCGGTGCAGCCACACAGCAGCAGCGCACCGGCAGCGAATGCGAGCAGTGTCTTCATCGTGTCAGCGTACTAGCTGGCTGCTCAAGACTCGGCTTCGTCGTCGTCCGGCAGCAGCAGCGGGATGGTGTCGCCGCCGAGGCCCGTGCCGCGGACAACGACATCGCCCGGCAGCACGACGAGGATCTCGGCCGCACGGAGCGGCCGTTTGCGTTCACCCTCGGCGCCACTTATGCCAACAACCACGCGGTTGTTCTCGCGGCGGGCGATGTACGTGGTGCGGAGGTAATCGCCTTCGAGATGCTCGAAGCCATCGCCGGCGTCTTCGTACAGCGTGCCCTCGGCGTAGCCGTTGTCATCCAGACACACGACGAGCGTCAGCGGGTCGAGCCGCTTCTCGCCGGTGTGCTGGCTGACCGGGCCGAGCGGGATGATCGCGCCGCCGCGGATGTAGAGGTCGGGCAGGTGTGGGTTGGTCGTGCTCGTGCTATCGGGTTTGCGCTCGAGATGCGGATCCGGGCACGGCTCGAACTTCCGCCACACGCCGGCCGGCATGGGCGCGGTCTTCACGTTGTCCTCGGTGATCGAGCAACGCACGAGCAAGTCGCGGCCGAGCATGAAGCCATCGTCGACATCGCGCAGCTGGGGATCGGCCGGATCTGCGAAGAACAGCGGCCGCATCACCGGCAGCCCGCATTGCTCCGCCTCGTGGAACAGCGTGTAGAGATATGGCAGCAGGCGATAACGGCGATGCAGAGCCAGGCGGCTGGCATGCTCGCACTCGTCGCCGAACGACCAGGGCTCGTGCGGGTTGGTGTTTTTGTCGGAGTGTGCGCGCGCGAACGGCAGCAGGCAGCCGATGCCCATCCAGCGGGCGAACAGCTCGGGCGTGGCGTTCTCGCTGAAGCCGCCGATATCGCAGCCGGCGAACGGCTGGCCCGAAAGCCCGAGGTTGACCATCATCGGCACGGTCCAGCTCAGGTGGTCCCAGGTGCTGGCCGAGTCGCCGGTCCACAGCGCTGCGAAGCGGTTGCCGCCGAGGAAGTTGGATCGGCTGAGCACGAACGGCCGCTCTTCGGGCCGCGCTGTCTTGAGGCCTTCGTACGTCGCGCGGGCCATCTGCATGCCGTAGATGTTGTGGTAGCGGTCGTGCGTGCCCGGGCCGCCCAGCTCGTCGTCGGCCTGGTGCTGGCAGTCCAGCGGCAGCGTGTGATCCGGCCCGTCGAACACGGCCGGCTCGTTCATGTCTGTCCACAAGCCGGCGGCGCCGTTGTGCACAAACTCGGCGCACAGCTCGCCCCACCATGCGCGCGTGTCGGCTCGCAGAAAGTCGGGAAAAGCAGTGGTTCCGGGCCAAACTTCGCCGTGGAAGACATCGCCGTCGGCCTTGCGCACGAAGTGGTCGCCCGCGAGTCCCTCGGTATACGCCGGGTAGGCGTCGTCGATCTTGATGCCCGGATCGAGGATGTAGATCACGCGCATGTCGATGTCAGCCATATCGCGGGCCATGCGTGTGGGGTTGGGGAAGGTCTCGCTATTGAACGTGAAGACGCGGTAGCCGTCCATGTAGTCGATGTCGCACCAGATGACATCGCACGGCATGTCGCGATCGCGGAAGCCCTTGGCGATCTCGAGCACGGTGTCCTGCGTCTCGTAGCTGTAACGGCATTGGTGGAAGCCGAGCGCCCACAGCGGCGGCAGCGGGGTGGTGCCGACCAGCTTGGCCAGCTTCTCAAGCACGCGCTGCGGCGATTCGGCGTTGACGATGTACACCGGCGGCGGGGGCCCGTCGCACTTGGCATGAATTCCGGCCGTGAGGTCGATCTCCATGCGGTAGGTCGAATCGATCAGCACGCCGAAGGCCGAGCCGTCGGACCGCACCGCCAGCACCCACGGGTGGCTCTGGTAGAGCGCGGGGGTGTGGATGTCGTAGCCGAAGCTGTCGGTGTTCCAGAGCGTGGTGGTCTGGCAGTTGCGCAGCATGGGGCCGGCCACTTCGCCAGTGCCATACAGGCTGACCGTGGGGTCGGTATCGACGCGGATGAGGTTTCGGCCTTCCTTATCGACCGAGAATCGCGGGATGGGGCGGAAGTCGGACGGCATCGGGCCCAGCGGGTCGCGGCCCTCGATGAGGCAGGCCGAGGCGAGGAAGGACTGATCGGCTGCATCGGGCGACCGGAAGCGACAGGTGATCTCACCGACCCGGACAGCCTTGTCGTCGGTCTGCCACGCCGATGAGCCGCGTTTGCCGCCCCGGCGTGAGGTGCTCGTGCGTGATTGGCTTCGTGCCACGCTGATCTCCAACGCACCGGGCCTGTGCCGGAGTGCGTGCAATACGGGTGTGTGCGGGTCGGCCGGGTACACATGGCGCAGGCATTGCGCACAGCGACTCGCGAGATGTCAGTGTATCGGTTGGGTTGGGGGCACAGGGTGAGGGCGGTTGGCCGAGAGCGGCGGTCTGTTGGTGTTTCTTGCGTCCGGTCGCTCGCGCTCCCGGCTCGTCAGAGACAGACCGGTCAACAACTCGCTCGGTAGCCGTGGCTAGTCCTCGTCGATGATGCCGAGCTGGCGATACTTCTCGGTGTACTTGTCGCGCAAGTCGGTCTGCTTGCTCCGCAGCTCGATCTCGCGGCCGTCGATGAACGCGTAACGCACGTTGGTCGCGATCTCCAGCGGATCGCCATCGGTGACGATCAGCGTCGCTGACTTGCCCGCGTCGATGGAGCCGAAGCGGTCGTCGATGCCCAGCACTTCCGCTGCGGCGAGCGTGATTGACCGGATGCCGTCCTCGCGCGGCAGGCCGTGGGCAACGCACAGCGCAACGGCATACGGCAGGTTGCGCACGTTGCCGTCGCGATCGCCGATGTCGAAGCACCAGCGCACACCGGCCTCGGTGAGCGCCTGGGCAGAGAGGTAGTTCTGGTCGAACGGCGAGTCGTCGCGTCGCGGCGGGCGATAGGCCGTGATGAGGATGACGCCGGCGTCGTGCTCTGCCAGCAGCGGCGCGATGAGATGCGCGTCGCGCCCGCCCACGATGATCGGGTCGAGATCGTGCCGAGCGGCGATGTTGAGGGCCGCGATGATCTGGTCGTGATCGTTGGCGTTGAACCACACCGGCTTTTGTTCATCGCCGGCGCTGGCGAGGTACGGCTGCATGGCTGCAAGCCGCAGGTCGGTGGTCTGCTCGATGCCCGCCTCGGCATTGGCGCGATACACCTCGGCATCCTCGAACATGCTGTCGATCAGGCCGATCGTGGCGTCGATGGCACGCCGCTGCTCGCGCTCGCTGCGGTCCATCCAGCTCGCATCCGTCGTCCGCGTGATCGGCACGTTGACGACCAATCCCGCGTGGCGATCGATCGTCATGTCGTCGTTGGTCCAGCCGTCCATGTTCACGATGGACGCCTGCCCCGGCATGACGCCGCGCGGCCCGCCCTCGGCGTACATCCGCAGCCCGGCCTCGGGCACAACGCCCGCGATCAGCACGCCGTTCAGCCTCGCCACCGGCAGCAGCGTCGAATCCGGATTCACGGCGCTCACCGCCACGACCTCGGGCGATGCAACGCCGACCTCGGAGTAGTCGCGCGTGGCGCGCACCGCGCCGACCTCGACGAGCCCTTGCTGCGTGACCGAACTGATGAGGCCCGGATACACGTGATGGCCGGCGATGTCGATTGTCCGCGCATCGGCGGGCGCACTCACGCTGTCGGCGGTGCCGACTTCAGCGATCACGCCGTCGTCGAACAGCACCGCGCCGTTCTCGATGGTGTCGCCCGAGACGGTGTGCACGGTGCCGCCCGTGAGCAGGATGGCCTGCGTCTGCGGCGGGGCTTTGTGCAGCAGATCTTGGGCGGATGCTGCCATCGTGATGCATGCAGCGACGGCCGCTGCGACCCGCGTTGTGATGTTGTGCGTGTTCATGGTGTTGTCCAGGCTTTGCGGTTTCCGCTTAAGCGCGACCGCCGCTCATTCTGAGATGTTTCAGTTGTTCAGTGCGTCTTGCAGCATGGCGTCGATGGTGCTCACGCCGCAGTCGCCGCAGCTATGCATCGCGGGATCGATGCCGCGTTGCAGCAAATCGAGCATGTGATCGCGGACAGCTGCCCGCTTCATGCGCTCAACCAGCGGCAAGCGGGCCATGCGGGCCGGCGTGTCATCCATGCCGTCAGCTTCGGCGGCGTCATTTGTCGCGGGCCGCGGCTTCTGGCCCTCGGTCAGCAGCTTCTGCATGATGCGCGCACGGTGGGCGGCGTTCTGCTCGCGCAGTTGCTGGTCGCGTTCGACGCTGAACATCAGTCGGCCGTCGACAAACGTGTACAGCGGCCGGCTGAGGCTCGACAGCGGATTGCCCGACCACACGACCAGATCGGCGTCCTTCCCGACCTCGATCGACCCGACGCGCTCGGCGATGCCGAGCTGCTTGGCCGGGTTGAGCGTGACGAACTTCAGCGCTTCATGCTCGCTGATCGCGCCGCCCGTCGATTCGTCGGCATACTTCACAGCCTTGCCCGCCTCG
>JBCCQU010000190.1:0-5241 GCA_039208875.1 Planctomycetota bacterium | reverse complement strand
TCAGCCGGCTGCCCGATGACCCATGTTAGGTATCGTCTCGTGCCGCATCATCCCGCATCAGATGGCATGTCGATCCACCCCGCCGCGTCGCGTTCCTCGGTCGCGTCCGCGCGGAGCAGTCGGACCAGGGCTGCGAGCATGGCCCGTTGCTCCATCGCCTCGGCCGAGCGCTCACCGTGTTTCCAAGCGTTCATCCGGCTTCGGGCCTTGCCCTCGGGCGTCATCGGTCCCGTGGCGCGCTCCCACGGTCGCACGCGGGCCGCAGATGCCCGCAGGGATGCCAGGCCCTCCGGTGTCAGCCGGTAGCGCCTCGGGGGTTTTGGGGGCGTGGCGGTTCGCTTCGGCATGGCTCGATCCCTGTTCGTTCGTCGTGGTTTCCCGCAGCTCGTTTTCGGAGTTCATCACCACTTGCTGCCCGGCGATGTTCGCCTGCTTGATTGCCGTGAACGAATCGCCGGCCCGAGGCGGCTTGCGATACTCGGCGAGGGCGAGCATGAGCCGCCGATAGGTATTGGTTGCGCGGTCGGCGTACTCGTGGACTGTGCGGATGCTCTCTAACCGCTCTTGGGTGTTTGCAAGGCTCGTGAGGTGCATCACGCGGGCGTGGGCGGCGAGGGCTTGGGCGATGAGCATTTCCTCCATCGGATCGCGCGGGGCCATTCGTTCGAGCATGTCGCGGGCGTACAGCATGGCCGATTCGGTTAGCTCCATGCCGCCGAACATCTCGCGGATGCGGGAGCCGATGGAGTTGGCGTACACGCCGCCGAGCATCGCTTCGAGATGCACGCGCCGCGCGCTGTCCCGGTCGGTATTCGGGTCGTCCTTCACGGTCAGTTTCGTAGCAGCGCGCTTCGGTGTGGGGTCGGCCTTACCCATGTTCGGCCTCCATGACTTCGGCGAGGTCCGTCGAGGTGAGCACCCCCTCGGCCCATCGGTCCAAGGCCGCTTGCGTGAAGGGTGGAAGCCGTCCCGCGAACCGATTGGCGATCGCAAGGCCCCAAGCGGCAACGTCTGGCGGCACGATGGCCGCGGCTGGCTCGCCGTCCCGTGTCACCATCACCCCATGGCCATCACCGACTTGATCGAGCACTGCGCCGAGGGTGGTCCGTAGCTCCGTCACCGCGAGTTCACGCATCGTTCGATCCCTTCGATTGGTGAAAAGAAAGTCTGTCTGGTATCGCGACTGTTCCCACTGGCATCACAGAGGCACCCCCTTTGGGAAGGACCCGCGAGCGTCCCCGGAACCGAAACCCCGTGGCAAACCGCCGGGACTGAGGGTTGTTGGGACAGGTGACGGGTTGACGGGTCGAGAACGCATCACCCCTCCCCCTCGGATGTCTCGGATGACGTGCGCGCGTCCGCGACCATCGCGGCGATGCCGGCGCGGACTGCCTCGGGCAACGCATCCCATGCGTCGATCAGGTCGGCGAGCCGAGGGTCGTCGGGTGTCTCGATGTCCGTTGCGGGGCTGGTTGCGGGGAGTGGTTTCGGGCTGTTTGCAAGTGGCTGTGATTGCAGGCTGTTAGAACACTCTGCCCCTGCCTGTCGATCCGGTGGTTGCGGGTTCGAGTCCCGTCCGCCTCGCTAAGAAACAGCCTCGGCGCTAGCGTCGGGGCTGATTTCGTTTTGGCTTGTTCCATGACGCCTTGCGAGGTAGGAATGCGGGGGAACCGGGGGAGGAGCGACATCGCAGGCATTGCTGCCATGAGTCGGCGGGCCGCGGTGCATGCGGTGGTGCCGCTGCTGCTGTGCACGAGCTATGGATGGCGCCACGAGCTAAGCGACGCGACGTTTGGCGGAGGGGGCTACTCGGGTTCGCGTTCAAGACCGGCGATCGATCGAGCCATGGAGAACAGGGCTGGTTGCACGCGGTCCGCTGCGGCGGCGTCGGGCGCGGTGGCCCGGACGAACCACATCTGATCGATCGACTCGTCGTAGACGCCGGCGACGAGCATGATGCTGGACTCTGATTCGATCCGGGCTTGGTAGCCATCGAAGCCGGGGGCAGAGAAGCGCTCGATTACGCTTTCCAGACTTTGTTCGTCGACAGGCGGTAGGCCCATTTGGCCTCGCCAGCGGTTGATGTTCGCGAGGTCGCCGCCCACGCGACCACCGAATCGGGTCACACCGACCTCGATAGAGCCGGATGCATCGGGAACGATGTACGTCGTGACACGCATGGGACGCGGTGCAGCGTCTTCCGTCCAACCCTCGGGGACGAGCCATGGACGGTCGGACAGTTCAGCTTCCGCGGTCGGTGCTGGAGCAGAATCAGCTGCGGTCGGCTCGGTACTCGGCAGTTCAACGAGTGATGGAGATGCTTCGTCTTGCGTCGTCCTTTGCTCGCAACCCGCGATCATGGCGAGCGAGGTTGCTGCAAACAGGCAAATCGTCTTGCAGCGGCGTGCTGTGGGCATGCGTGATGCTGGCTCGGGCCGATAGTTATCTGTGTAATCCATAGAACATGAGCCTAGCCGAATGGTCGCCTACGCGGCGATCAGGTGTCATCGCGACAAGCAGTTGAAGCTGTCAGAACCACGCCTGCTTCTTCAAGGGTTGTGCGCACCTGACGTGCGATACCGGCGGCGTTTGGTGTATCTGCATGGATGCACAAAGTGTCCGCAATGACGGGCATAAAGCCGCCGTCCGCACATCGCACGCGCCTTTCCTTGGCGATACACAGCGCCTGTTCCGCAGCCTCTTGCGGATGGGATATGACAGAGCCGGGCAATGAGCGCGAACGCAAAGCACCCGTTGGCTCGTAGACGCGATCAGCGAATGCTTCCTGAAGAACATCGGCCCCGAGTCTTCGCCAAATCTCGACTGCGGGCGAGCCCGCGAGGCAAACTAATCGCGGGCGCGGTATCACCGCAGCACAAGCCCGAAAGATCGCGGTGGCGATGTCGGCATCTACGCTCGCTGCGTGATACAGCGCTCCGTGCGGCTTGCAGTGTGAGATCGGCACGCCTTCCGATTCTGCGACGGCGGCGAGTGCTGAGAGCTGTTCGATGATCGACTGCTGCAGGACGCGCATGTCCATCTGCATCGCGACTCGACCGAAGTTCTCGCGATCGGGGTACGACGGATGGGCACCGGCAGCCAACCCGTGCTGTTTCGCGTGCAGCAGGCAGCGACGTATCGATGCTTCGTCTCCGGCATGGCCGCCGCAGGCAATGTTGACCGACGTCACGGATTGCATGACTGCCAGTTCTCGTGCGATCTGGTTACGCGTTGAAGCTTCGCCGACGTCGGCGTTGAGATCGATGGTTTGCGCGGGACGTGGGCCGGCTGTCACGATGGTGCCTCGGTCATCGGTAAGAGCGCGTCGAGTTCGGCACGCTGGGTCACGGCGATGGTCCGCGCCTGATCGAGGCTGACCCACTCAAAATGGACTGTGTCGCGGGGCCGCAGCATGGCGAGCGCGGGAAGGTCAGCAGCGATGACGCAGGCTGCGATCGGATAGCCGCCGGTGGTAGGGCGGTCCGGCCCGAGGATGATTGCTTGGCCGTCGCCCGTGATCTGGATGGCACCTTCGACCGTTGGCTCTGAGTCGAGCTCTTGCACGCGCGGCGGTGGTGCAATCGCGTCACCAAGCAAACGCGTGCCGATGCGGCTGGATTGCTCGCGGACTGTGAACGCCGATTCGCAAAGTTGCTGGATGGCCTCGGCTGAGAAATCGTCGGTGTGAAGCGAAGGCACGATGCGCAGCACGGGCGGGCGCAGCTCGTCGCGCAGCCATGCTTGAAGCCCACTCGACAGCGATCGCAGTGATGATCGCGGCTCGGCGATAGGAAGCGCATCGTTCTTGCGCAACGGACGACCTTGTAGGCCCCCGAGATTCGCGTGCGGGCATGTTGCTCGACTGCCGAGCATGGGCTCGATGTCGATACCGCCCGCGATGCACAAGTATGCGCGCGCACTGCCGTCAAGTCTGCCCAGCGTCAGGACATCGCCGGCTTTGATCGGTGTCGGCGAACACCACTCGATCGACTGTGCGTGTGCATCGGTTTCGACGCGGGCTTCGGCACACGCTGCGCCAGTCACGCTCACACAGCAGTCGCGATCAAATGCGAGCGTTGGACCGAGCAATGTGCATTCGAGTGCTGCGGCGTTGTCGTCGTTGCCAAGCAAGCGATTTCCGACAATGAGCGACAGTGCATCGGCAGCGCCCGACCTGGGCACGCCGAGCGAGTTGTACCCGATGCGGCCCACGTCTTGGATGGCGGTGAACATGCCGGCCTCGATGACGCGAACTACGGCCATGACGTATGACCCGCCGCCAGGCTGTCGAACGTCGCACGGTCGATGGGCTGAAAGCTCAGAGCGTCGCCGGGTTGAAAGAGCGATGGAGGTTCTTTAGTGACATCGAACAAACGCAACGGTGTAGCGCCGATGATTTGCCAGCCGCCGGGTGTTGCTTGCGGATAGATGCCGACCTGGCTGCCTGCGATACCAACGCTGCCCGCGCGGACGCGTGGCTTGGGCTGTGGGTGCCGAGGTGTGTGAAGCTCGATCGGCAGGCCGGCGAGATACGGGAAGCCCGGCGAAAAGCCGAGCAGGCGCACGGCGTATGCAGCGTCGACGAACGCCTCTAGCACGGCCCGCGTTGACATCTCTGCGTGCTGCGCAACGGAATCCAAATCGGGAGCCAACGCAGGATCGAAGCAAACAGGTATCGACATGACTTGCCGCGGAGTGACGGCACGATCGCCAGCAAGGTTTTCGATGATATCCAGTGCACGTCGAAGCACTCGGTCCGCGTCGGCGTGCGGGGCGGTTCGGATCTGAAGCGTGTGTGAGCCGGGCGTCACATCTTCGATTTCGGGTAGAGACAACTGAGCAATAGCTTCGAAGCACGGCAGCACACGCTCTGCGTGCAGGTGGATGTGGAAAGCCGTCTCGCTCGCCCACGTCACTGGTTGCGCGTCGGACTGGAGCGGATTCATTGAACTGCAGCTTTCCCGATCGAGATGCGGAGACTCGCAAAACTACAACGTTGCTGTGTCAGCAAATCGCTCGCGAGATTCGGTCGACAGGATACGCTGTGCCGATGAGCATGTCGCGAGAGGATGTTGTCGAGGCTGTATGCGAGGCAGGCGTTGTTGCGGTCGTGCGATTGCCGAATGCCGCAAAGCTGGTGCCCGCTGTGGAGGCTTTGCGGGCCGGGGGCGTGCACGCGATCGAAGTGACGCTGACCGTGCCCGGTGCGCTCGACATCATCCGTCAACTGGTGGAGAGTGC
>JBCCQU010000189.1:0-5253 GCA_039208875.1 Planctomycetota bacterium | reverse complement strand
CGGCGACGACTTGCAGCAACACCACACCCGCGACCACCATGCCGACGCTGAGCCATTGCCCGCGGCTTAGGCCGAGCAGCCGTTGCGTCGCGAGGTGGGCGTCGGGCAGTCGGAAGAGTTCAGTCGCGATGCGGCCGAGGCCGTAGGTGATGAGGAACCAGCCGCCGATGACGCCCGGATGGCGTCGCGACTTCGCCACGAGCCAGACAACGACGCCGACAACAAGCCCCTCAGCAAACGCCTGGTAGAGCTGCGACGGATGCCGCGCGTTGAGCAATTGTTCGAGCACGGCCGCGGCGTCGGCCGATCCGGCTTGGAGGTCATCGATGCGGGCGAGCACCCAATCGATGACGAAGCCTTCAGCTTCTTCGTCTCGCTGCAGCACGAGCTGCGCCGGCACGCCGGCAGCCTCCGCGACCGCAACGCGTTGATCATCCGGCAGTTCGTCCCACCGCTCGGTCAGCTCTGACGGAAAGCGGACGGACCACGCAGGGCCTGATTCGCTTGGCCGAGCGACGACGCGGCCGAGCAATTCGCCGTTGACGAAGTTCGCAAGCCGACCGAGCAGCAAGCCGACCGGCGCGATGAGTGCGAGGGCATCCATGATGTGCAACGGCGGACATGCGCCGACGCGATTGCCTTCGTCGTCGGTGAAGCCGCGGCTGATGCGCCAGCACGCGAGGATGACGCCGACGATGCCGCCGTGGCTGGCCATGCCGCCGCGGTTGATGCTGAGCACGCCCCAGAACGGGAGATTGCTTGTGAAATCAATGAAGAGGGCCGGTTGGTAGAAGATGACGTAGCCGAGTCGGCCGCCGATCATCACGCCGAGGACGAGCCAGATCATCGCGTCGAGCACGCGATCGACCGGCACAGCCACAAGGCCGCGGCCTGCGAGCCATCGAAGCTGCAGGTAGCCGAGGACGAATGCTGCGAGATAAGACACGCCGTACCAACGCAGCGTGAGCGGGCCGATCTCGGCGATCACGCCGCTGAGATCGTGCAGCCACGCGTCGGCCAGCGTGAAGATCACGACGCGCCCCCGGCAGCCGACTCGTGCGCAGCGCGAAGCGCTCTTGCTTCGATGCCGAAGAACCGCTCGGTGTTGGCATCGATCGTGTCGTGGAACTCGGGCCAACTCTGCTCGCGCAGCTCGGCGAGGAACTTCGCGGTGAAGCTCGCGAACGCCGGCTCGCATGGCCGCACGCCCCGCTTGGGCTCGGGTGAGAGGAACGGCGCGTCGGTCTCGCACATGATGCGGTCGGCCGGCACGAGCTTGGCTGCCTCGCGTACCTCGGCTGCGTTCTTGTACGTCACGACGCCGGTGAACGAGATCATCGCACCGAGATCGAGCGCGAGACGCGCGTCATCCGCATCGCCCGTGAAGCAATGAAACACCATGCGCGATGCATCGAGCGATGACTCGCGGAGGATCGGCACGAGGTCCGTGAACGCCTTTCGGCAGTGCAGCACGATCGGCAGCGACAGGCCATCGCGCTCGCACGACTCGATGAACGCGAGTTGCTCCGCGAGCACCGCGTGCTGCATGTCACGCGGCGGCTCGTCGTAGTGATTATCGAGGCCAAGCTCGCCCCACGCGACGCACTCGGGATCGCTGGCAACCACGCGCAAGGCTGCCCAGTCGTGCGGGCCTTGGTCGGAATACAGAGGATGCACGCCGGCGGTGCACCAGACGCGGTCGTGACGCTTGGCCACAGCGAGCGCACGCGGCGCGTCCTCGGTCGTCGTCGAGATCGAGATCGCACCGACGACGCCGGCGTCGGCAGCGCGGGCCATGACAGCGTCGGTCTGCCCCTCGAACTCCGGGAACGTGAGATGGCAATGCGTATCGATCACGCTGAAGGCTAGCGGCGCGGGCGGCCGATCGCTCGATGTATCCTCGCAGCATGCCTGCCCCGCCCGCCGTGCTTCGCTTCGCCGCTGCTTTGCTTGTCCTGTGCGTCACCGCGATCGCCCGCAGCAGCGACCACGACTACACGCGCGAGTACATCGTCGGGCTGTCCGGGTCCGACGCCGGCACGCTTGTTGAACGACGCACGACCGCTGCGGACGGCAACATCACGACACGCAACGAGATGAAGCTCGCGATCCGCCGCGGCACAACGGTCATCGAGGCAGCGATCACGACGGAGTTTGTCGAGACCGCTGACCACAGGCCGGTATCGATGCTGTTCGAACAGCGACTCGCGCAGCAGCCGACGATCATGCGATACAGGTTTGGCCCGGAGACGATCGAGGTGCGCTCGACCACGGGCAGCCGAACGATCACGTCCGAGGTGCCGATGCCAGGACACGATTGGCTGACACCGGTGGAGGTCGACGCGTTTATCGCGGAACGCCTGCGGGCCGGTGCGGCGACGATCGAATACAAGGGCATGGACCCGGCATCCGGTGCGGAGATCCTCGTCAATAAGTTGACAGACATCGAGGCGCGCACGATTGAAGTCAATGGTCGGGTGATCGATGGCTTCAGCATGACCGTCGCGATCGACGGCACGCCAGAGCTCGAACCGAGCACGGAGTTCCGCGACAACGACGGCGTGATGGTCACGAGCACCGTCAGCATCGGCGAGCTCGTATTGACGTTTCGCCCGGCAACCGATGCCGACGCGGGCCGAACATTCGAAGCGCCGGAGCTGCTGGTGTCGACGTTTGTGCGCCCCGATCGCGTGATCGAACGGCCGCGCTCGAAAACACGGGCGCGGTATCGGCTCTCGATGACCGAGGGCCGACTGCCGGAGATCGTCTCGGCCGGTGGGCAACGCGTTGTGTCCGTCGAGCCGGACGGCACCACCATCATCGAAGTGTCAACGGGAGAGTTTCTCCCCGCAGGCGAACTTGACCGCGACACATTCCTCGCAGCCACCGCCATGCTCGATGCGGAAGATAATCGCGTCGCCGGGCTCGCGCGCGTGGCAAACCGCACACCGGGCGATGCAGCTGCAAAGGCAGAGGCACTTCGGCGGCAGGTCTTCACAACGGTTCGGCAGAAGAATCTCGAAACGGGGTTTGCATCGGCGAGCGAGGTTGCGCGCACGCGGGAGGGTGACTGCACCGAGCACGCGGTTCTGCTGGCCGCAATGCTGCGGGCGGCCGACATCCCGAGCCGCGTTGTCGCCGGTCTGATCTACGCGGAAGACTTCGGCGGCGCGAGCGATATCTTCGGCTATCAC
The DNA here is from genome assembly GCA_039208875.1 of Planctomycetota bacterium. GTDB lineage: Bacteria > Planctomycetota > Phycisphaerae > Phycisphaerales > UBA1924 > JBCCQU01. Next base: position 2,059 of record JBCCQU010000189.1, on the reverse strand, counting down.
ATGTGGACGCAGGCGCTCGTCACGATCGATGGCGAGGAACGCTGGATCGATCTCGACGCGACGCTGCCCGACGCGGTGCCGTTCGACGCGACGCATATCGCGATCAGCACCTCGGCGATGAGCGACGGCGAGGCAACGATGTCGCTTGCCTCTGTCGCAGCGGTGCTCGGCCGACTCGAGATCGCTGTGCTTGAGGTCGAATAGCTGTGATCGTACGCGATGACAGCGCAGTTCCCGCATTGCCCGCGCGACCGAGCGACGGACACAAGGGCACGTTCGGCACGGTGGTTGTCATCGGCGGCTGTGCGGCGAGCCGATCAACCATGCTCGGCGCACCGGTGCTCGCCGCCCGTGCTGCGCTGCGATCCGGAGCGGGGCTTGCCAAGCTGGTGCTGCCGGAGCCGCTGATCGAGTCGGCGTTGCTCTCGTTGCCTTCCGCCACAGCCCGCGGCTTGCCGGTCGAAGCCGAGACAGGTGCGCACAATGCGGCTGCTGCAGCGCCGATCATCGATGAAGTGGTCGGCGATGCCGATGCGGTCACGGTCGGGCCGGGGCTGGGTGCGGTCGCGGATGCTGATCGCGTGGTGATGCGCACGCTGATGCAGGATGATGTGCCGATCGTGCTCGATGCCGACGGGCTCAACGCGATGGCTTCGCTGCCGGACTTTGCAAGCGATGTGCGCGCACCGTTGGTCATCACGCCGCACCCGGGCGAATTTGCAAGGCTCGCGCGAGCCCTGGGCGTGCAACCGAAGCCACAGACAGCCGATGAGCGAGCCGAAGCTGCGGGCGATCTTGCGCGTCGGCTCGGCTGCGTGGTTGTGCTGAAGGGCGCGGGCACGGTGGTGACCGATGGGCAACGGGCGTGGACGTGCGCACGGAGCGTGCCGGCGCTCGCGACCGCGGGCACTGGCGATGTGCTTGCCGGGCTGATCGCGGGGCTCATAGCGCAGGCTGTAGCGCCGCATCGGCCGGAGCTTGCTGCGTTGCCGGAGGCGATACGAGCGAAAATGCCGAAGGATGAGCATCGGCCGCTGACGATTTATGACGCTGCGCGGGTCGCGGTCGAAGCGCATGCCTTGACCGGCGAGCGATGGGCGACTGTCCACGAAGCGAGCGGTGGCTTGCTAGCGGAAGAGTTGGCCGATGAGCTGCCGACTGTGCTTGATCGCATGCGCACAAAGTGACCCGTCACTCAGTCTTGGCGGCGCGGCGAGACGGTCGTGAAGAAGCGGAAACTCGGCGAATCAAGACCCGCTGCGACGGCGGCATCTTCCATCTCGGGCGGACGGATGATGAGGTCCATCGTCAGGCGATCGAGCCTCGGACCGGGCTCGTAGTACATCGTGAATCGCAGGCTTTGCACGTCGGTCAGCAGCGGCTGCTCGAGCGGGGTGCCGACCACGCCGGACGGCCCGACCAACGAACGCACGTACCACAGCTCGAAGGGTGCGCCGCCGGCATCGATCACTTCGGTCGGTGCGGCGCGGCGCTCTAGCTTGACGACCTCCGTCAGCCCGGTGGCTGCGTCGATGCCGGTCGCGAACTCGATGCGCGGCGGATCGGGCACGAGCACAGGCGTGCGGATCGCGTTGGCCGGGAACGGTCCGAAGTCGGTCCCGGTGCGCACCATGGATGACACGCGATGCGTGACCATGCGCGCAACGACGTGCGATGCGGCGGACTCGTTGGCGACCTTGTAGCCATCGAAGCTGGCCTGAAGCGCGCCGAGCACACTGACCATCAGCGTGCTGACGATCGCAAGAGCAACCAGCACCTCGACGAGGCTGAAGCCGCGGCGGCGTGTTCGTGCGGTCTTCACAGCTTGCCCTCCTGATACGAGGCCGGTACTGGCTCTGCTGTCAGCGGCAGCATGATGCCGTCGGGCAGAATCATCGAGGGATCAAACTCGATGCGTACACGGCCGAAGCCGTTGAACGGCACAGCTTGGAAGTTTGGCAGCAGTCGATCGTCGGGCGTCGGCTGATCGGGCGGAGAGATATCGGCCAAGCCGTCGCCATCAAGGTCCCAACCAACAACAGCTTGACCGCCCTCGATG
>JBCCQU010000188.1:0-5255 GCA_039208875.1 Planctomycetota bacterium | reverse complement strand
TTGAGGAGCACCTATGTCGGCAAGTGACGTCACCGGAACAAAGATCGCTGCGGGCGTGTGCGGCATTCTGCTCGGCCAATTCGGCATTCACAAATTCATCGTCGGCAACGTGTCGGCCGGGCTCGTCATGCTCATCCTGACGATCTCGGGCTACGTCGGCTTCTTCTGCCTCGTTATTCCGGGCATCATCCCCGGCATCATGGGCATCATCGGGCTGATCGAGGGCATCATCTACCTCACCAAGTCAGACGCCGAGTTCAAGATGTTGTACATCGTCGGCAACAAAGGCTGGTTCTGAGTCTCGCCATGATCGCAAACCCAGACGACACCACGCCAAAGCCCGTACGCAACGTGCTCGGCACCGAGCTCCAGCCCTGCGGCACCGATCCGATGACCGGGTTTTATCGAGACGGCTGCTGCAACACCGGGCCTCAGGACACCGGCTCGCACACGGTGTGCGCGATCATGACCGCGGAGTTTCTCGCGTTCACACGCAGCCGCGGCAACGATCTCTCGACGCCTCGGCCCGAGTGGGGATTCCCAGGGCTGAAGCCGGGCGATCGCTGGTGTTTGTGCGCAAGCCGATGGCAGGAGGCTGCCGACGCGGGCGAGGCGCCGCCCGTGGTGCTGGAGGCCACGCACGAGGCTGCGTTGCGATCGGCATCGCTGGATGACCTGCAAGATGCTTCGCACGAATGATTGCTGCTGCGATCCCGAGCCGCGACACTCCTAACAAAAGCAAATCGAAACCACTGATTGCCCCGAGAACCTCTCGCGTTTGGCTGTCCGTTCGACGATACTGAGCGAGTCGGTGCAATCGGGCGAGCGATTCGCCGTTAACCAAGCATGGCGGGGCGATGTGCCCGGAACGGAGCCACTCGCCACCAGCCCCCGGCCCGTTCGACTGGCCCGTCGGAGACCGGACTCATGCCAACGACCGCGACAAGCAAATTCACGCCGGGCAGCACGCGGTCAGTCGAGCCCGAGCAGTTCGGCTTTCGCGAGGCGCGGCACCTGCTGCTCCGGGCCGGGTTTGGCGGCACGCCCGCGCAGATCCAGACGCTCGTTAATTGGGGCCCGGACCGGGCTGTCGATTACATCGTTGATGTCGAGGACGTGACGTATCCGTTCCCCGAGGCTTCGACGTTCGACGACTCGATCATGCAGCCCCCAACGCAACAAGAACGGCAGGAGTACCAGCGCGCGCGGCAACGCGGTGATGAGAACGCCTTGGCGCGCTTCCGGCTTGCCCGGCAGAATCGGCAGCGGGACGACCGTCGGCAGGCGCGCGACATGCAGCGCTGGTGGCTGACGCGGATGATCGAATCGCCCAGGCCGCTCGAAGAGAAGATGACGCTGTTCTGGCACGGCCACTTCGCGACCAGCTACCGCACCATCGAGAACAGCTACCACATGTTTCTGCAGAACCAGATGTTCCGGGCCAACGCGCTCGGCAACTTCGGCGATCTGCTGTTCAAGATCATCCGCGACCCGGCGATGATCGCGTACCTCGACAACGACAACAGCCGAAAGGGCAGGCCCAACGAGAACCTCGCCCGCGAGTTGATGGAGTTGTTCAGCCTCGGCGTCGGCAACTACACCGAACGCGACATCAAAGAGGGTGCGCGCGCCCTGACCGGCTACACGTTCTCGGGCAACGAGTTCGAGTTTCAGCAGCAGAACCACGACTCGGGCAACAAACGAATCCTCGGTGCATCGGGCAATCTCGATGGCGACGGCTTTGTGCGCGCGATCCTCGAAGAACGTGATACGTCCGAGTTCATGGCCTGGAAGCTGTACAGCTTCTTCGCACTGGATGTACCGATCGAGAGCAGGCAACGCGACAGCGACACCAACAAGGTCATCCGCTCGATGGCTGGCGACATGCTGCGGAACCGGTACGAGATCAAGCCGGTGCTCCGCCGACTGTTCAAGAGTGAGCACTTTTACAGCGATGCTGTCGTCGGGCAGCAGATCAAGAGCCCGGCTGAGCTGATCATTGGGGCGATCCGTTCGCTGCGCACGCCGGCGAGAGATCTGTCGATCTTGCTGGATGCGATGGACCTGATGGGGCAGAACTTGCTGTTCCCGCCGAGCGTTGCCGGTTGGTCGGGCGGCCGGAGCTGGATCAACACGTCGACGCTGTTCGTGCGGCAGAACATCTTGGCGTATCTGCTGACGGGCAAGAAGCCGCGGGGGTACGACGCGCTGGCCGACGAGCAGGTGTTCGATCCGGACTTCTTGCTGGCCGACCTACGCAACGCCGATGCGGCTGCGGCCCGGGACCCCGATCGCGTGATCGACTATCTCATGCGGTTCACGCTCGGCGAATCGCCGACGCATGCGCGCACAACGCTGGAAGACTTCGTCGGCAGCCACGGCGGACGCGTGTCGAGCGACATGCTGACCGGCCTGCTGCTGATCATCACCGCCATGCCCGAGTATCAGCTGGTCTGAGACCGCGGACGCCCCCGGAGCCCTGACATGGATTTGCACGACTCCACCGCTTACACCCGTCGCGACTTTTTGTGGACGAGCCTTGCGCTCGCGTCGGCTGCTGCGAGCGTGCCGGCGTTTGTCTCGAATTCTGCGCGCGGCATGACGCTTGCCAACGGCACGCTGAGCTCGCTCGCGGGTGTGCCGCAGGACCGCGTGCTGGTCGTCGTGCAACTCGGCGGCGGCAACGACGGCCTGAACACGGTCATCCCGTTCGGCGAGGACGAGTATTACCGCAGGCGCCCCAGCCTCGGCATCCGCGAGGCGGAGGTCGGCAGGCTCTCGGGCCGAGGCACCGATGGTCTCGGCCTGCACCCCGCGCTCGATCCCATCCGCGAGCTCTACGACGACGGCCTGGCGGGCATCGTGCAGGGCGTGGGCTATCCGAATCCAAATCGTTCACACTTCAAATCCATGGACATCTGGCACACGGCGGATACGTCGGGCACCGGCGAGGGCTGGCTCGGGCGCTACATGGACAGCCAGTGCTGCGGCTTTGGAAAGGGCGAAAGCGGGACCGCTGATAGCAACGCGGGCGGGCAGGCTGACGACGCAAGCTCGCCGGCGATTGCGATCGGGCGAGAGGCGCCGCTTGCGATGCAGGGGCGCGAGCAGAAGCCGGTCGCGTTCGAGACGCCGGATCTCTTCCGCTGGACGGGCGAAGACATCCACAGCACGCTGAGCGATCCGTATGCGCAGGTGACGCGGCAGGGCGTGCGTGAAGACGTTGCGCCGGAATCCAACGCGGCGTTCCTCATGAAGACAGCGCTCGATGCGCAGATTTCGAGCGAACAGATTCGGCAGGCTGTGGCGCGCCGACCCGAGGTGCAGTATCCGCGGAATGGGCTGGGGCGCGATCTGGCGATGATCGCGAGCATGATCAAGGCCGGGCTGCCGACGCGGGTGTATTACGCCAGCACCGGCGGCTACGACACGCACGCGGGGCAAGGCGGCGCGAATGGCCAGCACGCGAACCTGCTGCGTCAATTCGCGCAGGCCATGAACGCGTTCCAGCGGGATCTCAAGAGCCAGGGCAACGACAGCCGCGTGCTGACGGTGACGTTCAGCGAGTTTGGCCGGCGTGTTGGGCAGAACGCATCGGGCGGCACCGATCACGGCACAGCGGCGCCGATGTTCCTGTTTGGGCCGATGGTCCAGCCGGGCATCCACAGCAAGCACCCGTCGCTCAAGGACCTCGACAACGGCGACCTCAAGTTCAACACCGACTTCCGCTCGGTGTACGCGACGGTGCTGGAGGATTGGCTGAAGGCGGACTCTCGCGAGGTGCTGGAGAGCCGATACCGCACGCTCAGGCTTTTGAAGCAGGCCTGATATCAGCCTCCGGCGCGACGCGGCCGCACTCTGGGCATGTGATGCTGCTGTCGATCGAAGGCGTGTCGATGAGGCTGTAGTCGCAGGCGATGCAGCGTTGCTCGCGAATGAATGCGCGCACGATTCGGCCGAAGACCGGTCGCGTGCTCCACACCACGGCCAGCGTTCCTGCGCCGATGCTGACTGGGATAGAGAATGCGACCCAAAGCTCGGTCCCGGGTCGATTCACCGGGAACCCCGCGAGCGAACCCACGCCTGCGACCGTTCCGAAAGAGAACAATGCCGGCACGATGGCTAATCGGATCGGGTGTTGCGCGAGCAAACCGAGCCGCGACCCGAACTTGGCGAGCCGCTTGAGATGCGCCTGGACGACGGCCACTGGCACGCCTTCTTGCTGCGCGAGCCGCCGCCAGTAGCTGAACGGCGACCAGCTCAGGTAGCGAGGGCTAGCCATCGCCGGCCGCCTTGAGGCCAATCGTCGTCGCAGCGATGCGCACGCCGCATTCTGGGCACAGCACCATGCCGGCGTCGTCGACGACCGCCGAGCGGAGCTCGTAAAGGCACTTGGTGCAATTGCGATGCTCGACCCGACGGCGGACGGGTTTGCGGTAGATCAGGAACTCGATCCAGTCCATGCCGAAGATCGCGATGGCGCGTGCGCACAGCAGCGGCGCAACGACGCAGCAGCTGCTGGCGATCAAGATCGCGATCAGGAACGGCGACATCTCGTAGCCGCGATCGATGAACAACATGCCAAATGCGACGCCGATGCCCATGGCCGGCGGCACGGTCACGACGATCACCGCGAGCTTGATGAGTCCGCTGAGCCAGCCGAGTCGCAGCCGCTGAAAGTGATCGCTGACGAACTCGTCGCTCACGCCTTGTAGCTTGGCCAAGCGTTCCCACGCGGTGCACGCCCGCAGACGACGGATAGCCGGCCGCTCGGCGACAAACTCGAAGGCGGGGCGCTTGAAGAGCCGCGACCTAATCATCGCCGGCATCCGGCGGGTCGGCGGTCGAGGTTTCGGCCGTGCCGCTCGGGTCCATGGGCCGTTCTTCGCCCGGCACGATCGGTGCGGAAAAGATCGAGCCGGCGATGAGCCACATGAGCGCGGCCAGCACAGCCAGCGGGCCGAAGAACGCGATGAAGGCAACGAGTCGACCGGGCAGCTTGATTTGTTTGCGGGCGGGGCTGCTGGTCATGGGAATAGTTTAGAGGCGCACGACAAAGCCGAGGGCCCGGGCGATGTTGTCGCCAGATCCCTCGGCTTTCGGCTATTCGGCCGGGTTGTGCGCGGTGCCGGGTATCAGCCCTTGGCCGCTGCGAACAGCTCGCCGACCTTGTCCCAGTTGACGACGTTCCAGAACGCAGCGATGTAGTCGGGGCGGCGGTTCTGGTAGTTGAGGTAGTAGGCGTGCTCCCAGAC
>JBCCQU010000187.1:0-5276 GCA_039208875.1 Planctomycetota bacterium | reverse complement strand
CCCAGCTCCTGATAGGCCGAGGCCATGGCGCGCAGCGTACGCGTGGTGTTGAGGTAGATTAACTCCTGGTCGCCATCGACCTGACTGGCCGTTGTTACGTCTAGCGATGCGATGTCAGGCCGGCACAGCTCGATCGCGCGCAAACGCTCTTCGACGGACTGAATATCGCTCTCCGGCAGGGCCCGGCCCTCATCGTTCGGATCAGGTAAGAACGTGCCGCCATTGCCGCCGGTCAAGTTGATCAGCACATCGACGCCGTTGATATCGACGACGGCTGCGTTGATCGGGCCGGCTGAGAACGCTGCGGTATCGGTGATTGTGAACGCTGTCGGCACGCTGGTCGCGCCGGAGACGTTGAACGGCCCGGAACCACTGTCGGCTGTGAATGCGCCGTTGACGATCAGATTGCCGTCGAAGTTGGTGCCATTCGAGATGACCGTCGTCAGCTGGGTCAGCGTTGTGTCGCCGACGATCTGAACCGCACCGCCTGCCGTGACATCACCGGTGATCGTGGTCATGCCGACGATGCTGAGATTGCCACCGATGTTGATGTCATCGCCGAACGTGAACGCGTTGCCAGCGAGATCCACATCGCCAGCGAAAGTTGACGCCGATCCGAAGACCGCCGATCCGGAGGTCTGCGTGAACGACTCGAGCGGTGACACGCCGCCGACAACGCCAGCCACGGACACCTCACCCGAATCGGGATTGATCGTCAGTCCTCGAGGAGCAACGCCGTCGGCATCGAGCGTGCTGTTGAACGCGACACGTCCGCCGCCTGTCGTGAGCGATACATCTTCTGTCACGACCGTGTCGCCGTCGAAATCGATCGGCATACCCAGGGTGCTGAGATCGGCTCCGAGATTCGTCTCCCCGTTCAGCGTGATCGGCCCCGCGCTAGCTGTGATCGCACCATTGATCGTGTTAACCGTTGAGTTCAGAACAACACCATCGATTCCGCTTGTAATGAGCGGAGCGTTGATGAGTGTCTCGCCCGTGCCATCCTGACGCGTGAGCGATGCAACCGAGAACTCACCGTTCAATTCGAGAAGCTCCGCATCGGAGACAACGACATCACCGAGTGGTGTCATTGCGCCAACATCGCCATTGAAGATGATGTTGCCATTGCTGCCAGCGTTGATCGCGAAATTGCCCGCAGCCATCGAGCTGTCAACATCGAGCGGGCCGTTGACGGTGAGATCGGCACCAGGGCCGCCACTGCTCGCCATGTCGATAAAGCGGTCACCGAAGATCGTCGTCGGACCGGTCAGCGTCACGGCCTGGGATTGCGTTGCGATGTCGGAACGCAGATTTGTTGCCGCGTCAATCTCAATCGGTCCGCCGGCCGAAGTGAGCCCGCCGTTAATATTGACGGTGTCGGCTGTGATTCGGAAGCCGAAGCCATCGGGGCTGATGCCGCTGAGATCAGCCACACCGTCAAACGTCGTGGCATTGCCTGCTGATTGCGTGAATGACTCAGCAAACAAATCTGCGTCAACGTTGAATTGATCGCTCTGCGTTACAGTGATATCACCGAGACGCGAGAGGGCACCGATGCTGTCGCTCGTTGTGAAGTCACCGGCGAGCCCGGTATCAATGAGCAGATTGAAGGTGCCGTCGAGCGTTTGCGTAAGCGTGATGTCGCCGCCGCTGGGCACGCTGTCCGATGTGACGAGCGACGCATTGCCGATTAGCTGCGCTGGAGCATCGATGACGAATGCTTGGCCGGCGAGCAAGTGCTCGCTCTCAAACGCAAAGGTGCCGTTCGGGCTGAGCACCGTCATTGGGTAATCGACGGAGAATCCGACGGATGTCACGGCATGCGATCCGCCAGCGGTGCCGACGACGAGTCGCTCGATGCTGCCAGCGAACGCATCGAGGTCGCGTTCGAGCAGGTCGAATCGAGTCGGATCGTCCGCCGAGGTGCCGACCGTGCCGCCGAGGCCGATGGCATCGCCCGCGCCCGGCGTTCGCACAAACACAGTTCCCAAGCCGCTCACGGAATCATCACCGCCGAGCAACTCAAGCTCTGAAGTAATAAGCGTGAGTGATGGGCCATCGAAGGCAACGCGGCCGTCGAACGTGAGATCGCCAGCCGAATTGAGCGTTTGCTCACCGAACACATCGACCGTGCCGTTCGGCCCTGTCGCAAATATCAGATCACCCTCGGCATCGAACGAACCGAATGCTTCGGCCGACGGCAGAGCGATAACGGAATCGCCTTCGGTCAGCGTGACATCCATGGCAAAGACGACGCCATCATTTTCGTTGCCCGTGATCGCAAGGCTGTCTGCCTCAATGAGGCCGCCGAAGGTAGACGTCAGCGACTCGTTGGCATCGACATCGACCGCTACGAGGAGCGGGCCGTCCGCGTCGAGGTCGCCGTCGACATTGACCGCTCCGGCCGAGGTAAGCGAGATGGGACCACTGAGCTGTGTCGTGACGGCCTCGCGGAATGCGATGTCACCGGCAGCGATGTCTATGCCGCCGGGCTGCGTCGAAACAAAGCTGCCCCGTGACTCGAACACACCACCGGCGAGTTGAACGAACTCGCCGACCGTCGCTCCACGCTCAAACGTCGTATCGCCGGCGCTGACAATCTGCAGCGATTCAAGCAGGCCGGCATCGCCAAGCGATTCGGCAGCCAGAGCACTTGCATCACCGGCCGCAGCACCGACTTCGCCGAGGAAGCCGATCGCACCTTGGCCCGTCGCGAGCGTCAGCGCATCGGCGGATGCGAGCGCGCCATCGAGCCCGGCACTGAAAGTAATTGGGGCACCGAGCGCATTCGCTTCACCCGAAGCTGTGTCAATCGACGCAACACCAATCACGCGGGTCGGGCCGGCGAATGTCACTGCATCGCCGGTCGTGGCCATCGCACCCGTGAGAAACGTGGGGGAAACGCCGCTACGGAACGTGATCGGCGAAGCGATGTCAAACGAGCCGACAGCGATGTTATGCGAACCACCATCGACGCCGATGAAGATCTGCGTGAATTCTTCGGTGAACTGCGCGAGGTCGCCTGCATCGAGCGTCAGCGTGCCCTCGACAAGAGCACCATCGCCGACACCGATGGAACCGTCGGCCGCGGACGGCGCTAGCGTCACTTCGCCACCTCCGGAAACAATTGCATCGAAGTCGATGCCGTCGGCGAGCACGCGAAGGATCGCGCCGTTCACATCGACGGTCGAGCCGAAACGAGCGGTGCCCGTGCCGAGAGCCATATCGAGATTGTTTTCGATGACGGTGTGACTCAGGAACACTGCATCCGCGTTGTCCAATGCGAGTCCATCGAGCACCGTGATCGTCGCCGAGCCGGCATCCAGGACGAGGTTGTAACCCGGCAGCAAAGAAGCAACCGGCCGATCCTGCCCGACAAAGATCGGGCTGTTCGTCACAGCATCGCCGATCGTCACGAGCGAGAAATCACGCTCGATCAGCAGCGACTCCGTCTGATCGAGAACGAACGCCGCCCCTTCTACGCCGGGCGATCGCGCAAAGAACATCGGCAGACCAACGGTCGACGTGGCAAACGACAGCGTGCCACCGTCCGACACGAATTGATCTGCGATCGCAACATCATCAGCGACAATTAGCAGATCGCCGGTCGATGCGTCAACGATGCCGCCAAACGTCGCAACGCCGGTACCGGCATCGACGCGCACGTCCGTCAGGCTGCTGACCGCCGTATCGAACGCAAGCGACAAGCTTTCATCGAACGAGATTGCACCGCCATTTGAAGATACGGTGGCGAGCGAGCTCTGCCCACTGATCGTGACCGGGCCTGCGTAACCCTGAGAGCCGTCGTTGTCACTGCCCGGCGCGGTCAGAACCGTTCCGATTCTGATGTCGTCCGCAGTAAGGGTGAGACTGCCGAGACGAGTTGCAACGCCGACGCGTTCCGGCAACACGATCTGCGAGACAGCGTCGGGGTTGATTTCGGTGGCGACACTGGCTGAGATGTCGAGGGAGTCAGCGGATGCACCATCGAGTGCGTCGATCGAAGTGGCGTTGCCGAAGTCCACGCCGCTGTCAGCCGTTGTGACCGCAACCGGACCACTCACCAAAACTTCGCCGAGCACCCCGTCGACGAGGAATCGATCGACACGGACATCGCCCGACAGCCGAAGCTGTCCCGCCAGATCGATATCGATCTCACGGAGATTGCCGTCAGACTTCACATCACCCGCATCACCGAGTCGAACCACGCCCGGCACAGGCGTCGTGACATCGAGCAACAGAGCACCGTCGCCACTGGTCGAGATGATCTTTGCACCGGCAAGGTCGATCGTCGGCGACGCCTCACCACCCTCACCTGCCATCGCCTGCAGCGTGATCGCGCGATCACCAACAACGTCCAGCACGCCGTCGACCACGAACGTGAGATCAGTCGTTATGTCGCCGCCGAGCGTTGCGACACCGTTCGCCACGCCGCCAGCAGTATCGACTACAACGCCGTCGACGAGCGACCCGCCGCCGATATCGCTCACGAGGCCGAGCAGCACACCGCCGCCCACATCGGCGGACGAGGTATCGAGCGTCAGCGTGAAGCCCGGAGCATCAGCCGATACGCGTGCTGCCGATAGGTCAATGCTCGGTGACGACCCGACTTGTGTGCTGTTGGTATCGATCGTGACATCGCTGCCGAGGATGAAATCGCCAGCGAACGTGAACCCGCCATCGATCTGAATGTCTCGCGTGAACGTCGTCGGCCCGGCAAGAATCGTCACCTGCGTGAAGTCTTGGAAGAACGCATCGGGGATCGTGACCGCACCAAAGCTTGCGTTGTCATCAGCCCGCACGTCGATAAGCAGCGAAGCAAGATCGCTCGCGGCGAAATCGACATCTGACGCAAGCAGCACGCTGCCCGCGGGAACGCCGCCGCCAGTTGCATCGGTGAGCAGCGCAAGCTCATTCGCCGCAGCGAGCGCGCCGAACGCGTCGATTTCGGGCACACCGACGAAGTCGATATCGCCGGTGTTGCCGCCGGTCGCGCTGAAGTCGCCGGCTGTATGCACCGAGCCATGCAATTCAAGCCTCGGCCCGGAGACCGTCACGCTGCCAAGAGGAGCGCTGCTGCCGATGCTGCCAAGTCGCGTCACGCCGCCCGAATCGATTGCCAAAGCAAACGGGCCATCGATCGCACTGTCGACCGGAAGCAGCACAGCCCCGCTACCGCTGGCTGACACGGACACATCATCTTGCAGCATCACGGCGATCGGGGCAGCAGCGCCAGAGATCGTCGTGATCTGCAGACCCGCGTCGCCGACCGCGAT